>DASXXQ010000045.1:0-40601 GCA_036502985.1 Buttiauxella sp. | reverse complement strand
TAGTGATCCGGTGGTTCTGAATGGAAGGGCCATCGCTCAACGGATAAAAGGTACTCCGGGGATAACAGGCTGATACCGCCCAAGAGTTCATATCGACGGCGGTGTTTGGCACCTCGATGTCGGCTCATCACATCCTGGGGCTGAAGTAGGTCCCAAGGGTATGGCTGTTCGCCATTTAAAGTGGTACGCGAGCTGGGTTTAGAACGTCGTGAGACAGTTCGGTCCCTATCTGCCGTGGGCGTTGGAAGATTGAGAGGGGCTGCTCCTAGTACGAGAGGACCGGAGTGGACGCATCACTGGTGTTCGGGTTGTCATGCCAATGGCATTGCCCGGTAGCTAAATGCGGAAGAGATAAGCGCTGAAAGCATCTAAGCGCGAAACTTGCCCCGAGATGAATTCTCCCTGACTCCTTGAGAGTCCTGAAGGAACGTTGAAGACTACGACGTTGATAGGCTGGGTGTGTAAGCGTAGCGATACGTTGAGCTAACCAGTACTAATGAACCGTGAGGCTTAACCTTACAACACCGAAGGTGTTTTTAGAGAGATATTTGATTTTCAGCGAAGTTCTATGATTTTAAGTCAGTGGTTACGGGGAACTGTGGCGGCTGATGAAACAGAATATGCCTGGCGGCACTAGCGCGGTGGTCCCACCTGACCCCATGCCGAACTCAGAAGTGAAACGCCGTAGCGCCGATGGTAGTGTGGGGTCTCCCCATGCGAGAGTAGGGAACTGCCAGGCTCCAAATAAGTGGAAAGCCCTGTACTGACGTACAGGGCTTTTTGCTGTCTGCGGTTTATAGAAATATTGCATTAGCCTCATTCCTACGGTTTAGATTTTACTTCTTCAACCAGCTAGCAATAAAGTCAGCAAGTTGCTCTGGATGATTTATATCCAGAATGGGTAGAGATGTACTCAATTCAATGTCGCTGGCGATAGCAATAACATGGCTATCGATCACTAATGCATCAAAATGCTGTAAAACCCCCTTTCTGTAGAGCAATATCTTTGGCACTGGCTCGTGTTTAAAACCTTCCACCAGTATTAAATCCAGTGAAGATTCATCCATTCGGCTAGCGAGATAATATAAATTTAACTCATTTTCATCAGGCGTTTCGGTCATAAGAGCCCAACGCTTTTGGCTCGCAACTATTGTTTGTGCCGCGCCAGCCTTGCGTAACTCGTAGCTATCTTTCCCTGGTTTATCGACATCCATATCGTGATGCGTATGCTTAATCAGACCTGTACGAATTCCACGTTCAGTAAGCAAAGGGATGACCTTCCTCAAGAGAGTTGTTTTACCCATCCCACTTGATGCTGCAAAGGCTAATAGTGGCAACATCTATATATTCTCCCATTGAGCAAGATCTTCAGGTGTATTTACGTTTATAAAATTTTGTGCCTGATTCGGAAACACCACGGCCCGTCCTCCTGCTTCACGTAGAAAAACCATGACTCTGCGTTCACCTGAGTTCAGATACTGCTTAAGCTGCGATATGATCCTTCGGTGTAAAAGTACAATAGTAGGATGGTCTCGCTCTCCATCATTTACCCACACGCAAGCAGACTCTCCTTTCTGTGACCACAGTTGGCACGCCAGAGTGCCTGGAATATTGGGGGTATCGCAAGGGCAAAACAAAAACCATTCGCTGCTCAGATGCTGCATTGCTGACAACATTCCTGCTAATGGACCAGGGTAATCAGGTAATGTATCGCTCAGAACAGGAAGTCCAACAGATTGATATTCTGCGATATTTCTATTGGCACTGATTACCACTTTATCGACCTGTGGCACAAGCTTACTGATAACATGTTCAAACAAAGGCTGGCCATTAAGCTTGATGAGTCCTTTATCTCGCCCTCCCATCCTTGTCGCCCTTCCTCCTGCCAGCACCACACCTGTCACTTCCGTTAAACATCTCACTTATATCGCCTCTTTTAATGTGGGTTTGACCCTGCTAACGTGTGATATCTCTCATGTGAAAGGAGCACAATTATGAAATGTAAACGTCTTAACGAACTGCTCGAGCTACTTCAGCCCGCATGGCAGAAAGAGCCGGATCTCAACTTGATTCAATTTTTGCAGAAACTCAGCAAAGAGTCAGGTTATACCGGTGAATTAACCGATCTCACTGATGATGTGCTTATCTATCATCTGAAAATGCGTGATTCTGAGAAAGATGCTGTTATTCCAGGGATTAAGAAGGATTACGAAGAAGATTTTAAGACAGCATTACTGCGTGCCCGTGGCGTAATTAAAGAGTAAAAGCTTGTAAGCCGCGCCACTTTAGCGGCTACGAAATGTTATCCTCAATTATTCGTATTTACAGTTGGTTGCCTGGATGACAGACAGCGCTTTCAATTTTCAGACATTACATCCGGATACCATCATGGATGCCCTCTTTGAGCAGGGCATACGGGTGGATTCCGGCTTGACCCCATTGAACAGTTTTGAGAACCGCGTCTATCAATTTCAAGACGAGGATCGCAAACGTTATGTGGTGAAGTTTTATCGTCCCCATCGCTGGTCTCCAGCGCAGATAGAAGAAGAGCATCAGTTTGCACTTGAACTGCAAGCTGATGAGGTTCCTGTCGCTGCCCCTCTGCATTTCAATGGCCAAACATTATTACGCCATCAAGGGTTTATGTACGCGGTGTTTCCTAGTTTAGGCGGCAGGCAATATGAAACCGATAACCTTGATCATATGGAATGGGTGGGGCGTTATCTGGGCCGTATTCATCAAACCGGGCGTCGCAAGCTGTTCGCAGCCCGTCCTGACATGGGTTTAAATGAATATCTATTTGAACCGCGTGAACTGTTTGAACATACATCTCTTATTCCATCAGCCCTTAAGAAAGACTTTCTCAAAGCAACCGATGCGCTAATAGAGGAAGTGAAACTTCACTGGAATGCAGATTTTCAAGCATTGCGTCTCCATGGCGACTGTCATCCTGGGAATATTCTCTGGCGAGACGGCCCTCTGTTTGTCGATCTGGACGATGCCCGTAATGGTCCGGCAGTTCAGGATATCTGGATGCTTCTCAACGGTGATAAAGCCGAGCAAAGAATGCAGTTGGAAATGATTGTCGAGGCATATGAAGAGTTTACCCCCTTTGAATCAGACGAAATTGCGCTCATAGAACCTTTACGAGCAATGCGTATGGTTTATTATCTCGCGTGGATAATTCGACGCTGGGATGATCCTGCTTTCCCCAGAAACTTTCCGTGGCTTACCGACGAAGATTACTGGAGAACACAAACTGCGACTTTTACAGAGCAGGTCCGGGTTCTGCGAGAACCACCATTAACATTAACGCCAATGTATTAATCAGTATTTACTCAGGAGAGATTTGATGATGAAAAAGATTTGGCTGGCGCTGGCGGGAATGATCCTGGCATTCAGCGTATCTGCTGCACAGTTCACTGACGGTAAAGAATTCGTTACTTTGGAAAAACCTGTTGCAGGTGAACCACAAGTATTAGAGTTTTTCTCTTTCTACTGCCCGCACTGCTACCAGTTTGAAGAAGTGCTTCATGTTTCTGATACTGTGAAGAAAAAGCTGCCAGAAGGCACCAAAATGACCAAATACCATGTTGAGTTCCTGGGCCCGTTAGGCAAGGATTTGACTCAGGCATGGGCTGTCGCTTTGGCATTGGGCGTGGAAGACAAAATCACTGCTCCAATGTTTGAAGCTGTACAGAAAACCCAGACAGTTCAAAACGTTGCCGATATCCGTAAAGTGTTCATTGATGCTGGCGTAAAAGCCGAAGAATACGATGCTGCATGGAACAGTTTTGTTGTTAAATCACTGGTTGCTCAACAAGAGAAAGCTGCGGCAGACCTACAATTGCAAGGTGTTCCAGCTATTTTCGTAAATGGGAAATACCAGTTGAATCCACAGGGCATGGATACCAGCAATATGGACGTATTTGTCCAGCAATATGCTGATGTGGCCAAGTTCCTGGTCGAGAAAAAGTAATAAAAAAAGCCGGTCTCTGACCGGCTTTTTACTATTGTTTGATACTTGTCAGCAGGGCGTCTTTCTCATGCCACAGCGCATTCAACCATTGCTGAAAACGTCGTTTAAAACCTTTGTCATTCACATAATCGCCATGCAGGTCTTCTGCAATAGGCTCCAGCGACACTCGCACTACAATTCGCGTCATCTTCCCGCTTAGCATGTCATAAAACGGGCTTTGGTTATTTTCAGGATAACAAAGTGTCACATTAAGCAGCTTATCGAATTGCTTCCCTAATACATTCAGCGCCATTGCAATGCCAGCCGCTTTTGGCGGAAGTAAGTTTTGAAAGGCCGACCGAGTCTGCAATCGTTTTTCTTTTGTGAATCTTGAGCCTTCGACAAAATTCACAATAGTTGTTGGATGAGAACGGAATTTTTCGCAGGAGCGGCGGGTTGTTTCAACATCTTTACCGCGTTGTTCCGGGTGACGGAGTAAATACCCCCGGGAGTAGCGTTTCATGAATGGCATATCTAAAGCCCAACACGCCAGACCCATAAAGGGTACCCAGGCGAGCTGTTGTTTTAAAAAATACTTATTCATCGGGATATGTTTGCGAAACAGTACGCATAAAATGACGATATCTGCCCAGCTCCGGTGATTACATATCAGCAAGTACCAGTTCTTCTTACTGAGCTCATCGAGCCCTTCAACATCCCATTTTAAATGCGGATTAAGCTTGAGTAAGAACGCCAATCCCTCGCACCAGCAGTACATCATAAAATCAGCAAATACCGATATTGAGCGCCAGATAATGGGTATAGGTAAAAGCAGCTTAATGATGCCAGCAATAATAATAGGGACTGAACACGCAACAGTGACCAGAATGGTAAGGACTGCACTCAGACACAGTGTTATTGCGGCAATTAATCTCGACATAAATAAATTTTTCAGAAGGTTAAGGAGTGTCAGATGCTGGAAAAAGGATAATAAGAGAGGAATTTTATCAGAAAAGCATCACTGTTAATGAAACTAAAACTGCTGATTAAAAAACGTTTGGTATTGGACCTTCAATAATATCGGTCTATAACATAATTTATTTTTATATCCACATTTACAGATCGCCCATAAAATGTCTTCTCACTGATCGGTTAAATCATAACATGATGATAAATATGTATATTTACTATATTTTAAATTTCCACTGAGCGTAACAACCAATTGCTTAAAGAATTATACACAAACTTATCCACAGTATTGATCTTGAGGCCGATCTCGAGGATCAACAAAACTTTTCACCTTATCTTGCTCAAAAGTTCATGTTTTCAGCCAGGCTATGGCATCCTTTAGATATAAACTAAAACCAGTCACGGAACGGAACATTATGGTTCAGATCGCGCAAAACCCACTTATCCTCGTTGATGGCTCATCTTATCTCTATCGTGCTTATCACGCTTTTCCACCGCTGACCAATAGCAAAGGTGAACCGACTGGGGCAATGTACGGTGTGTTGAACATGCTGCGCAGTCTGTTGATGCAGTATCAACCGACTCACGCCGCAGTGGTTTTTGATGCCAAAGGTAAAACCTTCCGTGACGAGCTGTTCGAGCATTACAAATCACACCGGCCACCTATGCCTGACGACTTGCGCCAACAAATTGAGCCCCTGCACGCAATGGTGAAAGCCATGGGCCTGCCCCTGCTTGCCGTATCAGGTGTGGAGGCTGACGATGTGATTGGTACTCTGGCTCTTGAGGCTGAACGTGTTGGTCGTCCGGTGCTTATCAGTACTGGTGATAAAGATATGGCGCAGTTGGTTACGCCGGGCGTTACGCTTATCAATACCATGACTAACACCATTCTTGGCCCGGATGAAGTCCGAACTAAGTATGGTGTTCCCCCTGAGCTTATCATCGACTTCCTGGCTCTGATGGGCGACTCTTCAGATAACATCCCTGGTGTTCCAGGCGTTGGTGAGAAAACGGCTCAGGCGTTGCTACAGGGGTTGGGTGGGCTAGATACGCTTTACGCTAATCCGGAAAAAATCGCAGAGTTAACGTTCCGTGGCGCGAAAACCATGGCCGAGAAGCTTGAGCAAAGCAAAGACCTTGCTTACCTTTCGTACAAGCTGGCCACCATCAAAACGGATGTGGAGCTCGACCTGGGCTGTGAACAACTGGAAGTTCAGCAACCCGCCGATGAAGAGCTGCTCAGCTTGTTCAAACAGTACGAATTTAAACGTTGGATTACTGACGTTGAATCGGGCAAGTGGATGCAAGTTAAGGGGGCGAAACCTGCGGCACAATCAACTAAAACCATCGAGATTGAAGCGGAGGTTGAACCGGAAGAGCCTGTCAGTACACTTTCTTATGAAAACTACGTCACCATTCTTGACGAAAATGTGCTTGAAGAGTGGATAGCTCGTCTGAAGAAAGCACCAGTGATCGCGTTTGACACGGAAACCGACAGCCTGGATAACATCAGCGCGAATTTGGTCGGCCTGTCATTTGCCACCGAACCTGGTGTTGCCTGTTACATCCCTGTCGCGCATGACTATCTTGATGCGCCAGTGCAAATTACCCGTGAACGTGCATTGGAATTGCTGAAGCCATTACTTGAAGATGAAAACGTTCTTAAAGTTGGGCAGAACCTCAAGTATGACCGCGGGATCATGCAGAATTATGATATTGAACTGCGGGGAATCGCCTTCGATACCATGCTTGAATCGTACATTCTTGATAGTGTCGCCGGTCGCCATGATATGGACAGCTTGTCTGCCCGTTGGCTGAAGCACACCACCATCACCTTTGAAGAAATTGCCGGTAAAGGTAAAAAGCAGCTGACCTTTAACCAGATAGATCTTGAACAGGCCGGGCGTTATGCCGCAGAAGATGCAGACGTTACTTTGCAGTTGCATCTCAAAATGTGGCCGAAGCTTGAAAAGCGTGAAGGGCCATTAAGCATCTTTAAAAATATCGAAATGCCGCTGGTGCCAGTGCTGTCGCGCATTGAACGTAACGGCGTAAAAATTGATCCTGCTATTCTGCATACCCATTCTGAACAGCTGACAAAACGACTGGCAGAGCTTGAGATAAAAGCCCATGAACTCGCGGGTGAAGCATTTAACCTCTCTTCACCTAAGCAGTTGCAGACCATTCTTTTTGAAAAACAGGGCATTAAGCCGCTGAAGAAAACCCCGGGTGGCGCGCCTTCCACTTCTGAGGAAGTGCTCGAAGAGTTGGCCCTGGATTATCCGCTACCGAAAGTTATTCTTGAACACCGTGGTCTGGCGAAGCTGAAATCTACCTATACGGATAAGCTGCCACTGATGATTAACCCGAAAACCGGGCGCGTACATACGTCGTATCATCAGGCGGTTGCTGCAACAGGCCGTTTGTCATCGACAGAACCAAATCTTCAAAACATCCCGGTGCGTAATGAAGAAGGGCGTCGCATTCGCCAGGCATTTATTGCGCCAAAAGATTATCTGATAGTTTCCGCCGACTACTCGCAGATTGAACTGCGCATCATGGCGCATCTATCCCACGATAAAGGGCTTCTCACCGCATTTGCTGAAGGCAAGGATATTCACCGTGCGACGGCTTCTGAAGTCTTTGGTACTCCGTTGGATAGCGTTTCTGGTGAACAACGTCGCAGCGCTAAAGCCATCAACTTTGGTCTGATTTACGGCATGAGCGCATTTGGTTTATCACGTCAGCTCAATATCCCTCGTAAAGAGTCTCAGAAATATATGGACCTCTACTTCGAGCGTTATCCTGGCGTGTTGGAATATATGGAACGCACCCGCAAGCAGGCAAAAGAGCAGGGCTATGTCGAAACTCTCGATGGTCGCCGTCTGTATTTACCGGATATCAATTCCAGTAATGCAGCGCGCCGTGCTGGAGCGGAACGTGCGGCGATCAATGCCCCTATGCAGGGAACGGCTGCGGATATTATCAAACGCGCCATGATTGCAGTCGATGCCTGGCTTGAATCCGAGAAGCCACGCGTGAAAATGATCATGCAGGTGCACGATGAATTGGTCTTTGAGGTTCATAAGGATGATTTAGCGGCAGTATCGCTAAAAGTGCATGAGCTAATGGAAGGCAGCATGAAGCTTGATGTGCCGTTGCTGGTGGAAGTCGGAAGCGGTGCAAATTGGGACGAAGCTCACTAATTAAAGCTTGTTATGTAACTAAGCAACATAACTCATAGCTTTTTGTGATGACCCTTCAAGATTGGTGTGTAAAAGCTGAAAAAAAACTACAAAAAATGCTTTTTCAACCGAATAAAAAGGAGTAGAGTTATTCGCGTAGGGTACAGAGGTAAGATGTTCTATCTTTCAGACCTTTTACTTCACGTAATCGGATTTGGCTGAATATTTTAGCCGCCCCAGTCAGTAATGACTGGGGCGTTTTTTATTGGGCGCGAGTCAGGAAAAGCACGGGCGTACCCATGCTTAATTTATTCCCCAGTTGTCTCGTCGTCTTCTGGTTCCACATCTTCTTCTGTTGCTGGCGTGATGTCGTTATACCAGCCATCAAGCTTATGACGCAGGATATCAACACCGATTTTCTTCAGTGATGAGAACACTTCGACCTGAACATCACCGTTAAAATCTACAGCGGCTTCACGCACCATATTTAATTGTGCTTTACGTGCGCCAGACGCCAGCTTATCCGCCTTGGTTAACAGCAGCATGACCGGGATATTGCTTGCAACAGCCCAGTGAATCATCTGCTGATCAAGGTCTTTCAGCGGATGACGGATATCCATCAGCACAACTAACCCTTTCAGGCTATTACGCTTTTGCAGATACTCGCCGAGCGCGCGCTGCCATTTCAGTTTTACTTCTTCCGGTACTTCGGCATAGCCATAACCTGGTAAATCCACCAGGCGTTTACCTTCAGCAACCTCAAACAGGTTGATGAGCTGGGTACGGCCAGGTGTTTTACTGGTACGAGCCAGTGCTTTCTGATTGGTCAGCGTATTTAACGCGCTAGATTTCCCTGCGTTAGAGCGGCCTGCGAAAGCAACCTCAATACCGGTATCAGAAGGCAAATGGCGAATGTCCGGTGCGCTAAGCACGAAGTGGGTCAGTTGATAGTTCCAGTTTGTCAAAACGGTTGTCTCCCTCAGGATGAGCATTGTGGGGGATTATACCTGAACATGAAGAAAACGCCGTGTTTCTCGGCGCGGCTTACAGGATTACAGAAATCCGCCCGAGGTTTGTAAGATATTGACCATTCATATTGGCAGACAACGCAGTATTGTTAGATGCAGACATAATTAAAAAAATATAAATAACATATGGTTATGACGATATGGCTTGGTTGCATCAATGACTTAACATAAATACTCATCTTGTAGAATCAAAGGCTAAGAGTAAAGTAAGCGGCACAGGCAAAGGAGCGCCACAAGGGATAACAACTCAGGATGAGGGTTCAGGACGCTGGATGGCGAAGAACCAGGGAAATGCCAGGAGGCAACGTCTGGAGACGTTTAAAAGGGACAAGGAATTACATGGAAGTTGTTTGCAAAGGAAAGACAGGGCGTCGAGTGCAAACAGGGAATGTGTGACCTATAAAGGGTCCAGAGACAAGAAAAAGGCGACAGGTTAACCTGCCGCCTTTTTTCTTTGCTTGCTTTCTGCTAGATTCCGCCGCAATTCTATACTGAATAAAAATGGCTCAAGATAAATTATTATGAAGCAACAAAACTCAGCAGCATCCGGTTCCAAAGCACCTGGTTCCAAACCGTCAAAGGCACGTCGCAAAACACGTGAAGAGATCGATCGTGAAGCACGCGACCGTAAACGTGAGAAAAAGCGTAGCGGACACGCAGCCGGCAGCCGTGCAACTGGCGGCGTCGAGTCAAAAAGTGGGAGCAGCAATAAGCAGGCAGCAGATCCGCGTATTGGCAGTAAAAAACCTATTGCCCTGGGCGTAACTGAAGTTCAGGTCAAAAAACCTAAACAGCACAAACCTAAAATCGAGAAACCTATGCTAACACCACAGGCTGAACTGGATTTGCTGGAAAATGATGAGCGCCTGGACGCGCTGCTGGAACGTCTTGAAGAAGGTGAAACCCTCAATGCTGAAGAGCAGGCGTGGGTTAACGCTAAGCTTGATCGCATCGATGCGTTGATGGAAGAACTCGGCATCTCCTATGATGATGACGAAGATGAAGAAGAAAAAAGCGATGACTTAATGCGTCTGCTTAAAGGTAGTGATTAACGGTTACCCCTATGGGATTACCTGTTCTTTTCGTGGTTATTCCTCTGGTGTGTTATCTGCTGTGGTTATTCGTTAAACTACGGCGGTTGTCGCGATTGCAAAAATCGTTGCGCCGTCAACGAATGCGGCATCACCGGAGGAAGTGAGTATGTCTGAGCAGTTAATCGATTGGGATCTGGCCCTGATCCAGAAATATAATTATTCAGGGCCGCGTTACACCTCTTATCCCACCGCGCTGGAGTTCTCAGAAGGCTTTGGCGAGGCGGCATTCCTTGAAGCGGTTGCCCGGTACCCTGAGCGCCCGCTGTCGTTGTATGTTCATATCCCTTTCTGCCACAAGCTTTGCTACTTTTGTGGCTGCAATAAAATTGTTACTCGCCAGACGCACAAGGCCGATCAGTATCTTGATGCGCTCGAGCAGGAAATTGCCCATCGTGCACCGCTCTTTAAGGGTCGTCACGTTAGCCAACTGCATTGGGGAGGCGGAACACCAACTTACCTAAGCAAAGCGCAAATCAGTCGTCTGATGGGGCTTCTTCGTGGTCATTTCAATTTCAACGAAGATGCAGAGCTGTCGATTGAAATCGATCCGCGTGAAATTGAACTCGATGTGCTGGACCATCTGCGCCAGGAAGGGTTTACTCGCCTGAGCATGGGCGTGCAGGATTTCAACAAAGAAGTGCAGCGCCTGGTTAACCGCGAGCAAGACGAAGACTTCATCTTCGCGTTGATTCAGCGTGCGCGTGAATTGGGTTTCACATCGACCAACATCGACTTAATTTATGGCCTGCCAAAGCAGACGCCAGAAAGCTTTGCCTTCACGCTCAAACGCGTTGCAGAGCTTAGCCCTCATCGTTTAAGCGTTTTTAACTACGCGCACTTGCCGACATTGTTTGCGGCACAACGCAAAATTAAAGATGCTGATTTACCGAGCGCCCAGCAAAAACTCGACATCCTGCAAGAAACCATTGGTTCGCTGACCCATGCAGGCTATCAGTTTATTGGCATGGACCACTTTGCCCGCCCGGATGACGAACTGGCTATCGCGCAGCGTGAAGGGAAATTGCATCGTAATTTCCAGGGCTACACCACTCAGGGCGATACCGATCTGCTCGGAATGGGCGTATCTGCAATTAGCATGATTGGCGACTGCTATGCGCAGAACCAGAAAGAGCTCAAGAGCTACTACCAACAGGTAGATCAGCAAGGCGATGCGCTGTGGCGTGGTCTGGCATTAACTCGCGACGATTGCATCCGCCGTGACGTTATCAAAGCGCTTATCTGCAACTTCCAACTTAAATTTGCGGAAGTAGAGCAGCTTTGGGATCTGAATTTTGAAGAGTACTTCGCAGAAGATCTGAAATTGCTGGCACCACTGGCTAAAGATGGGCTGGTGGACATCGACGGCAAGCATATTCAGGTTACGGCAAAAGGCCGCCTGCTAATCCGTAATATCTGCATGTGTTTCGATAGTTACTTGCGCCAGAAGGCGCGGCTTCAACAGTTCTCACGCGTAATATAAAAAAACGGGCCACATTTATGGCCCGTTTCTTCATTCCGTTCAGTACTACTCCATGCCAAGCTCTTTGAGCTTACGAGTCAGCGTGTTTCGTCCCCAACCAAGTAATCTTGCCGCTTCCTGCTTGTGGCCCTGTGTATGGCGCAGTGCAGTCGTCAGTAGCGTGCGTTCCATTTCTGGTTGAGCCTCAGAAAGTAAATTCTGATGACCGGAGCGTAATGCGCGGTCCGCCCATTGCGCCAGAAGTGTTGCCCAGTTATCTGATTGCGAATGCGTCGGGCTATCCGGAATGGTTGTCTCGAATAATTCGGCAGGTAAATCCTGGATCAACACTTCCTGACCCGCAGCCATCACGGTTAACCAACGGCAGGTGTTTTCCAGCTGGCGCACGTTTCCAGGCCAGGCCACTCGAGTTAAAGCATTTTCCGTTTCTGGATGAAGCAGCTTTGCTTCCACGCCCAGTTCCTGAGCGGCCACTTGTAAGAAATGACGCGCAAGACGCGGAATATCTTCGCGGCGTTCACGCAGCGGTGGCAGGTGCACGCGAATAACGTTCAGGCGATGGAATAAATCCTCGCGGAATTTCCCTTCTTGCACACGTAACTCAAGGTTTTGGTGCGTCGCTGCAATAATTCGTACATCGACTTTTACGGGCGCATAACCGCCAACGCGATAAAACTGCCCGTCTGCCAGCACACGCAGCAAGCGAGTTTGCACATCGAGCGGCATGTCGCCGATTTCATCAAGGAATAATGTGCCACCGTCGGCCTGCTCAAATCGGCCCTGGCGTATTTGATTGGCACCGGTAAATGCCCCTTTCTCATGGCCAAACAGCTCGGACTCAATCAAATCCTTTGGGATAGCAGCCATATTCAGCGCGATAAAAGGCGATTTCACCCGTGGGCTATGGCGATGCAGAGCATGGGCAACCAGCTCTTTACCGGTACCCGATTCGCCGTTAATCAGCACACTTATTGATGAACGGGACAAGCGGCCGATAATGCGAAAGACGTCCTGCATCGCCGGTGCCTCACCAATAATATCGGTGGTTGGCCCATTAACTTGCACATTGCGCGGTTGCTGTTGTTCCTGATAGTGGCTGATGGCACGTTCAACCAGCGCTACGGCTTCATCAATATCAAAAGGTTTCGGCAGATAATCGAACGCACCTTGCTGATAAGCACTCACAGCGGCTTCAAGGTCTGAATGCGCTGTCATTATGATGACCGGCAACATCGGATGGCGCTGTTTAATCTGTTTTAACAGTGCCAGACCGTCCATACCGGGCATGCGAATATCAGACAGCAATACGTCCGGGGTTTTGGTTGCGAGAGCGTTAAGGACTTCTGAACCACTTTCAAATGCGGTGCAGTTTAAACCCGCACCAGTCAGTGCGCGTTCCAGCACCCAACGGATGGAGCTATCGTCATCAACGATCCAAACTATCCCTCGTTGCATAAAGACCTCTACTTACGAATAGGCAGGAAAACCGAAAACTCGGTATGGCCTGGCCAACTGTTAAATTCGATTTTTCCCGAATGCTGATCGATCAAGTTGCGTGCAATAGAAAGACCTAAACCTGTCCCTCCCTCACGTCCGCTCACCATCGGGTAGAATAGCGTGTCCTGCAGATGGGCCGGAATCCCCGGACCGTTGTCTTCAACATCAATACGTGCAGCCAGGCGGTAGCGCGTGCCGTGCAGCGTAAGTTGGAAAGCGGTACGCGTGCGTAACACTATCTCACCGCCATCACTACCCAACGCCTGAAGCGCGTTGCGCACAATATTCAGTAAAATCTGTTCGATTTGGTCAGGGTCGTGCGCCAGTTCTGGCAAGCTTGGATCGTAATCTCTAACCAGCGTCACATTAGCTGGCAACTCCATCGACACCAGTTTCATCACCCGTTCAGTGACTTTGTGAATACTTTCGGTGACGTGCATTCCCGGTTGCTGCGGGCCCAGAAGGCGGTCGACTAAATTACGCAAACGGTCGGCTTGCTCAATAATCACCTTGGTGTATTCAGTGAGCGATGGATCCGGTAAGGCTTTAGCCAGAAGTTGTGCGGCACCACGTAATCCACCCAGCGGATTTTTAATCTCATGTGCCAGCCCGCGGACTAAGTCTCGAGCGGCAATTTGCTGTGCTTGCTGTAACTGTTCCTGACTTAAGCGGCGTTGGTTATCCATCGGCGCCATTTCCATCAGGATGTACCCTTCCGGTAAACGTTGTGCTGTCAGGGAAAGAATGTGGGAGCGGCTATCGATTACTAAGGTGACTTCGTTATCGGTAAAACCCTGGCCTGCAGTCAGGCTTTCCTGCATTAAGCCAATATTTAGAGAAAAGTAACTCAACAGCTCTGGTAGAGGTGTGCCGTACAACTTGCGCGAACTTTGCGCCAAAAGTTGCTGTGCCGCTGGGTTGGCGTAATGCACAGCCAGCTCATCATCGACCAATAAAATGCTGTTGATTAAAGAATTCAGGATCTGCCCAGCATCGGGCAGCGTGCCGGTTGCCATAAAGCAGTCTCCGATAATTTGCACTGTGATGGTGCATTATAGTTTCCTGGCAGCAAAAGACATTGCGGCAACAGGTTATTTGTGGAGAAAAAAGCCCATCATGAGATGGGCCAAAAGTTTCCACGGCAACTAAATCTCCTAACGCCTTTCACGACACAGCGGTGTTGGCTGCCTTCATTCACCCCAGTCACTTAGTTATTCTAAGCTCCTGGGGATTCACTCAGTTGCCGCCTTGCTGTGACGCGAAATTCGTTGGATCTAACTCAGATAAATTCAGTAATTAAACGCTGTAATACAGTTCAAACTCAACCGGGTGCGGAGTCATGCGCACACGGTCGTTTTCCTCGATACGCAGAGCGATGTAAGCGTCGATTGCTTCATTAGTGAACACGCCACCCGCAGTCAGGAATTCGCGGTCTTCGTTCAGGCAGCTCAGTGCTTCTTCCAGAGAGCCAGCAACTTGTGGGATCTCTTTAGCTTCTTCTGGCGGCAGGTCGTACAGGTTTTTGTCCATCGCTTCGCCCGGATGGATTTTGTTCTTGATACCGTCAAGACCAGCCATCAGCAGCGCTGCAAAGCACAGGTACGGGTTAGCCGCTGGATCAGGGAAGCGTACTTCGATACGACGTGCTTTCGGAGACGCAACCACTGGAATACGGATGGACGCTGAACGGTTAGCCGCAGAGTAAGCCAGCATAACAGGCGCTTCGTAACCCGGGACCAGACGCTTGTAGGAGTTGGTAGTCGGGTTCGCCAGGGCGTTGATAGCTTTAGCGTGCTTGATTACGCCGCCGATGTAGTACAGCGCTTGTTCGGACAGGCCAGCATATTTGTCACCAGAGAAGGTGTTTACACCGTTCTTGGACAGGGACATATGGCAGTGCATACCAGAACCGTTATCGCCAAACATTGGTTTTGGCATAAAGGTCGCAGTTTTGCCGTAAGCGTGAGCAACGTTGTGGACGACATATTTGTAGATCTGAATTTCGTCCGCTTTTTTGGTCATGGTGTTGAAGCGGGTAGCCACTTCGTTCTGACCAGCCGTTGCTACTTCGTGGTGGTGAGCTTCAACAACCAGGCCCATTTGTTCCATGGTCAGACACATGGCAGAACGCAGGTCCTGAGCTGAGTCAACAGGAGGAACCGGGAAGTAACCGCCTTTTACTGCTGGACGGTGGCCTTTGTTACCGCCTTCGTATTTGGTACCGGTATTCCATGCGCCTTCGATATCATCGATAGCAACGTGGGAACCAGAAATGGAGCTGCCGAAACGAACGTCGTCGAACAGGAAGAACTCTGGTTCTGGCCCGAACAGCACGGTATCAGCGATACCGGTAGAACGCAGGTAGTCTTCGGCACGTTTTGCGATAGAACGCGGGTCACGGTCATAGCCCTGCATGGTGCCTGGCTCAAGGATGTCGCAACGAATGATCAGCGTAGAATCAGCGAAGAATGGGTCAATAACCGCAGTAGTCGGGTCCGGCATCAGTACCATGTCGGATTCGTTAATGCCTTTCCAGCCACCAATCGAGGAGCCATCAAACATTTTGCCTTCTTCGAAGAAGTCAGCATTTACCTGGTGAGCAGGGATTGTAACGTGCTGTTCTTTACCTTTGGTGTCAGTGAAGCGTAAATCAACAAACTTCACTTCATGCTCATTCAGCATCGTCAAAACGTGTTCAGCGGACATACTTAACTCTCCCGGATTGGTCATTGTCGTCGTGGTAACGAGGTATTCAATACTTTCTTAATTGGCTTTTCGCCCTGAAAACATTAAAGCGAAATCTGTGCCAACTTTTAAATTACCCTAAAAAGGCGCTATCATGCGCGGTATAGTGCAAAAGGGATGCACCATGATGGATAGTTTGCACCAATGTAGTGCTTCAGTCTGAGATTTGAGCACCATATTGGTGCAATTTTCGTTGTGGCTCCCTTTTTTGCTCCGTGAAAGCGATCACAAACCCTTACTTTCAACATTGTTTGTAAAGGTTCTTTGTGATCCTGTTCTGTCCTTCGATTAATACGTGTACAATAACGCGCTATTTCTAATGCCTGAGGCAAAGTTGTGATCGAAAATCTGCGTAATATCGCCATCATCGCGCACGTTGACCATGGTAAAACTACCCTGGTTGACAAGCTGCTACAGCAATCTGGTACTTTCAGTAACGATCGTGCTGAAGCCACCGAACGCGTGATGGACTCCAACGATTTGGAGAAAGAGCGTGGGATTACCATCCTCGCTAAAAACACCGCTATCAAATGGAATGACTACCGTATCAACATCGTTGATACCCCTGGACACGCCGACTTCGGTGGTGAAGTTGAACGTGTAATGTCCATGGTAGACTCCGTTCTGCTGGTCGTTGATGCAATGGATGGCCCAATGCCGCAGACGCGCTTCGTAACCAAGAAGGCTTTTGCCCATGGTTTGAAGCCAATTGTTGTAATCAACAAAGTTGACCGTCCTGGCGCGCGTCCAGATTGGGTTGTTGATCAGGTCTTCGACCTGTTCGTTAACCTCGACGCAAGCGACGAGCAACTCGACTTCCCAATCATCTATGCATCTGCATTGATGGGTATCGCGGGCAACGACCACAATGAAATGGCGGAAGACATGACTCCGCTGTATCAAGCAATCGTTGACCACGTTAAAGCACCAAGCGTTGACCTTGATGGTCCGTTCCAGATGCAAATCTCCCAGCTTGATTACAACAACTACGTTGGCGTTATCGGCATTGGTCGCATCAAACGCGGTAAAGTGAAGCCTAACCAGCAAATCACTATTATCGACAGCGAAGGTAAAACTCGTAACGGTAAAGTCGGTAAAGTACTGACCCACCTCGGTCTGGAGCGTATTGAATCCACCGAAGCGGAAGCTGGCGACATCATCGCTATCACCGGTCTGGGTGAGCTGAACATCTCTGATACGCTTTGCGATACGCAAAATGTTGAAGCGCTGCCAGCACTTTCTGTTGATGAACCAACTGTAACCATGTTCTTCAACGTCAACACCTCTCCGTTCTGTGGCAAAGAAGGTAAATTCGTTACCTCTCGTCAGATCCTTGACCGCCTGAACAAAGAGCTGGTGCACAACGTTGCACTGCGTGTTGAAGAAACCGAAGACGCAGATGCATTCCGTGTATCTGGTCGTGGTGAGCTGCACCTGTCTGTATTGATCGAAAACATGCGTCGTGAAGGCTTCGAACTGGCTGTGTCCCGTCCGAAAGTAATCAACCGTATGATTGACGGTCGTATGCAAGAGCCGTTCGAAAACGTAACTCTGGACATCGAAGAACAGCACCAGGGTGCTGTGATGCAGGCGATGGGCGAACGTAAGGGCGATGTCAAAGACATGATCCCTGACGGCAAAGGCCGTATCCGTCTGGATTACCTGATCCCAGCACGTGGCCTGATCGGCTTCCGTACTGAGTTCATGACCATGACTTCTGGTACTGGTCTGCTGTACTCCACATTCAGCCATTACGACGACGTGAAACCAGGCGAAATCGGCCAGCGTCAGAACGGCGTGCTGATCTCTAACGGCCAGGGTAAAGCGGTTGCGTTTGCTCTGTTCGGTCTGCAAGATCGCGGCAAGTTGTTCCTGGGCCACGGTGCAGAAGTTTACGAAGGTCAGATCATCGGTATTCACAGTCGTTCTAACGACCTGACTGTAAACTGCCTGACCGGTAAGAAACTGACCAACATGCGTGCGTCTGGTACTGACGAAGCAACGACTCTGGTTCCTGCATTGAAGATGTCTCTGGAGCAAGCTCTGGAATTCATCGATGATGACGAACTGGTAGAAGTGACGCCGACTTCCGTACGTATTCGTAAACGTCACCTGACTGAAAACGACCGTAAACGCGCGGGTCGTGGCAGCAAAGAAGCATAAGTTTCTTTCTCTGCTAAATCGTATTGAAGCCCTGCCTTTTTAGGCGGGGCTTTTTTTTGCCCAATAGTTCGCAGAATCTGGAAAGCAATTAAAGCAACGTTAGTCAAAGGCACCCTTTACCGCTACAGTTATTTGTCCATGCGCAAAGGAGAGTCCTATGTTGTATATCTTTGATTTGGGTAATGTCATCGTCGATATCGACTTTAATCGAGTAATGGGGGTCTGGAGCGACTACAGCCGGGTACCGTTGGCGAATTTGCAGAAAAGCTTTGTGATGGGCGAGGATTTCCACCGTCATGAGCGTGGGCAAATTACCGATGAACAGTTCGCTTTCGCGATGTGTCACGAAATGGGAATGGCACTGAGCTTTGAGCAGTTTTCCGCGGGCTGGCAGGCCATTTTTGTCGCGCTACGTCCGGAAGTTATCGCCGTGATGAAGAAACTGCGTGAGAACGGTCATCGCGTCGTGGTGCTCTCTAACACAAATCGTCTGCATACCGAATATTGGCCTGAGCAATATCCTCAGGTTGCGGAAGCGGCGGATAAAATTTACCTCTCTCAGGAAATGGGAACGCGTAAGCCTGAAGCTGAAATTTATCTAAAAGTATTAGAAACCGAAGGTTTTTCACCGCAAGAAACGGTCTTTTTTGACGATAACGCCGATAATATTAAAGGTGCTGAGGCGCTAGGCATCACCAGCATTTTGGTGACCGGAAAAGAGACGATACCAGGCTATTTCGCAAAGAATCTATGCTAAAAGGTGTGCATCACAAGACCATTCGGCCCAGCATCGCATGGGGAAAGCTGCTCTGGCAGCGTATTGACCAGGACAATATGACGACACTTGCGGGTAACCTTGCCTATGTGTCGCTGTTGTCGCTGGTGCCTTTCATTGCCGTAGTATTCGCGCTGTTTGCTGCTTTTCCGATGTTTTCGGATGTCAGTGTGCAGCTGCGCCACTTTATCTTCTCAAACTTTATGCCCGCGACGGGTGACATCATCCAGCGCTACATTGAGCAGTTCGTCGCTAACTCCAGCAAGATGACGGCCGTAGGGGCTTGTGGATTGATAGTCACCGCGCTGCTGTTGATGTACGCCGTGGATAACGCGTTAAATACTATCTGGCGCAGCACGCGTACCCGACCAAAAATCTATTCGTTTGCTGTTTACTGGATGATTTTAACGCTTGGCCCGTTATTGGCTGGGGCGAGCCTGGCGATCAGCTCCTATTTACTGTCGTTGCGCTGGGCTACTGGCTTTAACAGTGTCATTGATGAAGTATTGCGCATCTTCCCGTTGCTGCTGTCCTGGCTGTCATTTTGGATGCTATACAGCATTGTCCCCATTGCCCGGGTTCCCGTTCGTGATGCGTTGATTGGCTCTTTGGTGGCGGCCGTTTTATTTGAGCTGGGGAAAAAAGGTTTTGCCCTCTACATCACCATGTTTCCCTCTTATCAATTGATTTACGGCGTGTTAGCCGTGATCCCCATATTATTTGTTTGGGTCTACTGGACCTGGTGTATCGTGTTGCTCGGAGCCGAAATTACTGTCACTCTCGGCGATTACCGCAGGCTGCGTAGCGAAGCACAGCAGGAAGAATTGGAAGAACCATGATTGCATTAATTCAGCGCGTCACCCACGCTCGCGTCACCGTGGACGGTGAAGTAACGGGTGAAATTGGCCCAGGACTTTTGGTGTTATTGGGTGTCGAAAAAGAAGATAACGAGCAGAAAGCGAATCGTTTGTGCGAGCGGGTTTTGGGTTACCGTATTTTTGGCGATGAAAACGACAAAATGAACCTGAATGTTCAGCAAGCAGGCGGTAGCGTGTTGGTGGTGTCGCAGTTTACTCTCGCCGCGGATACCGAACGCGGTATGCGCCCGAGTTTCTCGGGTGGCGCTGCACCTGAGCTTGCTGAAGAGTTATATGAATATTTTATTAACCGCTGCCGACAACAGGGCATCGTGGCCGAAACAGGGCGCTTCGCCGCCGATATGCAGGTCAGCCTGACTAATGATGGCCCAGTGACGTTTTGGTTACAGGTCTGAATTTGCAGCATTTACGGTCCCGCGTAACAAGAGAGAGTACATGTATGTATCACCTTCGCGTACCGCAAACCGAAGAAGAGCTTGAGCTCTACTACCAATTTCGTTGGGAGATGCTGCGCAAGCCGCTGCATCAACCCAAAGGCTCCGAGCGCGATGCGTGGGATGCCATGGCCCATCACCAAATGGTGGTGGATGAAGAAGGCAATCCGGTCGCCATTGGCCGCTTGTATATCAATGCAGATAACGAAGCGGCAATCCGTTTCATGGCGGTTCACCCTTCAGTGCAAGACAAAGGGCTGGGTACGCTGGTGGCGATGACGCTTGAGTCTGTTGCGCGGCAGGAAGGGGTTAAGCGTGTTGTATGCAGCGCACGTGAAGATGCCGTAGAGTTTTTTGCCAAGCTGGGTTTTGAGAACCAGGGTGAAATTACTACGCCCTCAACCACACCCATTCGGCATTTCCTGATGATTAAACGCGTTGCCTCGCTGGACGACATTCTTCATCGCGCCGACTGGTGTGGGCAGTTACAGCAGGCCTGGTATGAGCACATCCCCTTGAGCGAAAAAATGGGCGTGCGCATCTTGCAATATACCGGGCAAAAATTCATTACCACCATGCCAGAAGCGGGCAATCAAAATCCGCATCAGACCTTGTTTGCGGGCAGCTTGTTTTCACTGGCAACGCTGACCGGATGGGGGCTGATTTGGTTGATGCTACGTGAGCGTCACCTCGGTGGCACAATTATTCTTGCCGATGCACATATCCGATATAGCAGCCCGATCACCGGAAGACCCGGCGCGATTGCCGACCTCGGTTCACTCAGTGGCGATCTTGACCGCCTGGCGCAGGGCCGCAGAGCTCGCGTTGCACTGCAAGTTGAGCTGTTTGGCGATGACGAGCAAGGGGCTGTTTTTGAAGGCGTATATATGGTGTTGCCAGCAAAACCTTTCGGCCCGCTTGAAGAGGGTGGCAACGAAGAAGAATAAAAAGTACCCGGTATTTACGCGCCGGGTACAACTCCATTCTGCATCGTTTGCTGGGCTTGCTTGCCATCTGCGCTGGTGGCTTGCAATGTCCCGTGCACCGTGGGTTTCAGCGGCGTTTGTGCAGCAAGATTACCCGTCACGGACAGCTGTAAATTGCCGTTGCCTTGAAGCGGCAAAACAGGCCATCCCCATTGTTGCAACACATTCACTGGCACAGAACGCCCGCGCAGATTAATCGCCGTATTTCGTTGCGGCGCTTGTGAAATTGCCCCCGTTGCTTCCAGCATTCCCTCTCCCGCGAAAGCGCTCAGTTCAGTTATCGAAATCTGGCTATCAGTGGCCGTCAATGAAATAGACGGGCGACGAACATCCACGCGGTTAAACGTGGCTGCCGACGCATTCAGGGTGGCATTGCCACTCCAGATCCCCCATTGGTGATTGCGCACCACTTCGATATTATCTGCCGAACCGTCTAATGCGGTGAACTGGAATGGGAAGGCGGGATCGATGTCGATAACCAGATTTCGATTTGCCGACAGCTTTTTAATCGTCACCGTATTGAGCCATTCCGGTAACGGCTCCAACCAACGCGCTTTCCAGTCTGCGGGCAGCGTGTACTCAAGCCCTGCAAAAACCAGCTCATTGAGCGCCAGTTTCTTCTCATTGCGTTGCCATTCCCCCGAGGCTCGAACCATTCCCTTTTCCCAGCGGGAAGTGAACTGACGCAACGTGGCGGTTTGCTGGTTTAAGTCGATATTCACAATCGGATCGTTCAAATGTAGCGAACCATTGATGAAATCACTGGCATTCATCGATAACCGTCCGTCATCGCTTTGCCACCCACCCTTTGCCAGCGTCAGGTTTCGCAAACTCAGATCTAAATCGGTCATGGCCCAGTCTTTGCCTTCCAGCCTTGCGTCTGTAACTTCGAGGCTATCGATTGCTAGCGAAGGCACGGTGGCGAGTGGGGCCAGGAAATCGGTAATGGATTTGTCTGTTTGCAGGCGAATGTCATTCAGGCGCAGGCTGCTAATTTGCCATGAACCATCTGCAAGGCGATTTGCACTGCCGGTAAGTGAGCCACGAGCAATATCAGCACCGATGTTTGAGAGCGTCACCTGTTCGTTATTAATCGCACCCTGTAACAACACGTTGGTGGCGGGAACACCGTTGAGCGTCATGGATCCGGCACTAAACTGAATATCCGCCGTACTCCCCAGTACTTTGCCTTTCTGTGGCTGCCAGGGGATCACGCCGCCATTGACGCGCTGGGCATGTAAATCCCACTCAGTATTTGGGCTGTTGAGGGCCATATCGCTTAATTGCAGCATATCGGCCTGGAATGGCAATGGAGCAGCATCAGGGCTGATGTTTAGCGTTCCATTTTTCAGCAGAATTTTGTCGACGTGAAACGGTTCAGAAAACTGACGCGAGCTCAGGTCGATATCGATATTTTGCGCCACCAGCGTTGCTGGCTGGCCTTTGCGCCCGAAAGTCACATTCGTCAGCGTGACATGTGTAGGCGATGCCCAATGGTGGTCCATCTCTTCAAAAGAGAAATTGTAGTCACTCTTCTCCTGGATCCAACCGCTTATCTGGCTGGCTCCCCAGCGAGTTTGCAGCAAAAGATAGCCGGCAAGAAGCAGCACAAGTATGACAACCAATAACGCAATGATTAGCTTTCCGAGAAATTTCATTGTCTTCCATCCCATGAAGTTTCGGTAAGGGTGTTATGCCCCATTTACCGTTATAGCTCAAGGATGGGATTGTCAGGAGGGGTAACACGCGCTGGCGCGAACAAATCACCAGCACGTGAAGTACATCAATTTTTCTCAGGCGGGAAAATCAGGTTTAACACGATAGCGGTGATGCCACCGGCAGCAATACCGGAGGAAAGTAATGTTTTCAGCCAGTCAGGAGCGAACTGCAGAATCAGTGGCTGTTGAGACACGCCCATACCGACCGCCAGGGAGAGTGCAATAATCATAATCGCACGACGATTGAGTGGCTCGCGGGAAACAATGCGCACGCCGGATGCGGCGATAGTGCCGAACATCACGATAGTCGCGCCACCTAAAACAGGCTCAGGAATGTGTTGTACAAACCCGCTGACTGCCGGGAACAGGCCCAGAACAATCAACATCAATGCCACAACAAAACCGACATAGCGACTGGCAACGCCAGTCAGTTGAATCACTCCGTTGTTCTGACCAAAGCAAGAATTCGGGAAAGTATTGAACACGGCGGAAACGCAAGAGTTCAGGCCGTTAGCCAGCACACCGCCTTTCAAACGCTTCATATACAACGGACCGGAGACAGGTTGCTCGGACACGTCAGACGTTGCTGTGATATCACCAATGGTTTCCAGTGAAGTCACCATAAAGACCAGCATCAGCGGGATAAGCAGATTCCAGTCAATGCCCAGGCCGTAGTAAAGCGGCGTTGGCACCATAATCAGGTCAGTATTGGTACTCGGCGCAACGTCAGGCAACATACCCATCGCCCAGGCGAGTGCATAACCCACAGCCATGGCGATAACCAGCGAGGCCACGCGTAAATAAGCGTTACGCTGGCGGTTCAGCAAAATAATAACCAGCAAAACCGCACCCGCCAGTAACAGGTTTTTCGGCGCGCCAAATGTGTGGTCACTCATTGCCGCATAACCACCGCCGATAGACGTCAGGCCTACCTGAATCAAGGAAAGACCGATAATCATAACCACCACACCGGAAACCAACGGCGTGATAATGCGGCGAGCCAAATGCAGAAAACGCGATAGCAGCATTTCGGTGCAACTTGCCAGCATTAAGGTGCCAAACAAAGCGGCCATCATGGTTGGGACGTCGGCCCCGCCATTTTTCAATGCCATTCCACCCATAATTAGTGGTGACACAAAGTTAAAGCTGGTGCCCTGAATAGACAAAAGCCCAGAACCAACCGGGCCCCAGGCTTTAATCTGGATAATCGATGCAACACCTGATGCGAACAACGACATACTGATGATGTGTTGAGTATCTTCAGCTGGCAGTCCCAGAGCCTGGCAAATCAACATCGCAGGCGTGATCACCGCAACAAACATGGCTAATAAATGCTGACCAGCAGCAAAAAGAGTTTGTGGGAGAGGCGGTCTGTCCTCGAGGCGGTAAATCAATTCACTGGAACGAGCCTGAGCAATCGGTTGCGTATCTTCAGACTCAACAGCATTAACAGACATCAGAAATTATTCCTTGGTGAAAAAATGCGATTTTAACGGACTGAAGGGTAAAAGCAAACGGTTGCCTGTGATGTTTCCTAAGATAAAAAGTATATATGCCGAGCTTTTTATATAACTTTCTACTGTTTTTTGGTTAAAATCCGGCTACTGACTTTTCTAGAACCTGAAATTCCAGTGAAGGATAATTAAAAGCGTCTGTGAGAAATATGCGCAAACAGGAGCACTACTATGTTTTATCTCGACACCCTTTCTACCCTTGTTGCTGCAACTCTCGTGTTGTTACTGGGCCGAAAAATGGTCCACACCATACCGCTGCTAAAAAAATACACTATCCCTGAACCCGTCGCGGGTGGCCTGTTAATCGCTCTTGCCTTGCTGGTGCTCAAAAAAAGCGTCGGTTGGGAATTTGAATTTGATATGAGTCTCAAAGACCCATTGATGCTCGCTTTCTTTGCCACAATCGGCCTGAACGCAAACCTTTCCAGCCTGCGTGCAGGTGGCAAAGTTGTCGGTATTTTCCTGGTTGCAGTAGTGGGTTTGCTGGTGATGCAAAACGCTATCGGCATGGGTATGGCGAGCCTGTTGGGGCTTGACCCATTAATGGGATTACTGGCGGGTTCCATTACGTTATCGGGTGGTCACGGAACAGGTGCCGCCTGGAGTAAGCTGTTTATCGAGCGCTACGGCTTCCAGAACGCGACCGAAGTGGCTATGGCTTGTGCAACGTTTGGTTTGGTTCTTGGCGGTTTGATTGGCGGCCCGGTGGCACGATACCTGGTTAAGCATTCATCAACACCCAATGGCACCCCTGAAGATAGCATTGACCCGACGGCTTTCGAAAAACCCGCTGTAGGGCGCGTTATCACCTCCATGGTGATGATCGAAACCATCGCGTTGATTGCCATCTGTCTTACCGTCGGTAAATTGGTGGCGCAGCTGATTCAGGGCACCTCATTCGAATTGCCAACGTTTGTTTGTGTGCTGTTTATCGGGGTTATTCTCAGCAATTCTTTGGCGCTTCTCGGTTTCTATCGCGTCTTTGAACGTGCGGTCTCAGTGCTGGGTAACGTGAGTTTATCGTTGTTCCTTGCGATGGCGCTGATGAGCCTGAAGCTATGGGAACTGGCGTCACTGGCATTGCCGATGCTGGCAATTCTTACCGTACAAACCATCTTTATGGCGTTGTATGCGATATTTGTGACCTACCGCCTGATGGGGAAAAACTACGATGCAGCGGTTTTAGCTGCTGGGCATTGTGGATTTGGCCTGGGGGCAACACCAACGGCTATCGCCAATATGCAGGCGATTACCGAACGTTTCGGTCCGTCGCACATGGCGTTCCTGGTGGTTCCGATGGTCGGTGCGTTCTTTATTGATATCGTCAACGCGTTGGTTATCAAGCTGTACCTGATGTTGCCGCTGTTTGGCTAAGTTATCAGGCGTTTGAATAGCGTTCCGTTTCAGGCATCCAGCGCTCAATGAGCGCGGTTGCCTGTTCCGGGAAGCGTTCATGGATATGGCGTGCCAGGCGCTGTACCTCCGGGATCATTGCCTGATCGCGCAGTAAATCTGCCACTTTAAACTCGGCATTCCCTGTCTGGCGTGTACCGAGCAATTCCCCCGGCCCACGAATTTCCAAATCTTTTTGTGCAATCACAAAACCATCATTGCTATCGCGCAGTACCTGCAAACGCAATTGTGCCGTCTTCGACAGCGGTGACTTATAAAGTAATACGCAGTGCGATGCCACGGCGCCACGGCCTACACGGCCACGAAGCTGGTGGAGTTGCGCAAGCCCCAGACGTTCAGGGTTTTCGATAATCATCAGACTGGCATTCGGAACATCAACGCCGACTTCAATAACGGTTGTGGCAACCAGTAAATGAATCGCCCCTTCTTTAAACGCCTGCATCACCGTCTGTTTTTCTTGCGGTTTCATGCGGCCATGAATCAGGCCAACATTCAGATTAGGTAGGGCGATTTTCAGCTCGTCCCACGTGACTTCTGCTGCTTGCGCTTCCAACAACTCAGACTCTTCAATCAGGGTACAAACCCAATACGCCTGACGGCCTTCATCGCTGCAAGCACTGCGTACACGATCGATAATATCGTTGCGGCGAGTGTCTGGAATGGCAACCGTGGTAACGGGTGTACGACCCGGTGGCAGCTCATCAATCACTGAGGTGTCCAGGTCGGCATAGGCGGTCATCGCCAATGTGCGCGGAATGGGTGTCGCGGTCATGATTAATTGGTGCGGGTGGAAACCTTGAATCTGGCCTTTTTCCCACAGGGCCAGGCGCTGGTGGACACCAAAACGATGCTGCTCATCGATGATAACCAACGCAAGTTGGGAAAACTGTACCTGTTCCTGGAAGATGGCGTGTGTTCCCACCACCATCGATACCTGACCGCTGGCGATTGCGTCTTGTTGTGCGATACGCGCTTTGCCTTTTTGCTTACCGGCAAGCCAACCCACTTCAATACCCAATGGCGCAAACCACAGGCGGAAGTTATTAGCGTGTTGCTCGGCGAGCAATTCAGTGGGTGCCATCAGGCCAACTTGCTTGCCATGTGCAATTGCACGCAGAGCAGCAAAGGCTGCAACTAATGTTTTACCCGAACCCACATCACCTTGCACCAGACGCATCATCGGTACATCCAGCGCCATGTCGTGTTCGATTTCTGCCACGACACGCTCTTGTGCACCGGTCGGCTTAAACGGAAGGGCTGCCAACAGACGGTTTTTTAATTCGTCGTGATTATGTAAAGGCAAAGCGTGATAGCGCTGTGCACCTGCGCGAAGTGCAAGCATGCTCAGGTTATGTGCCAACAGTTCTTCAAGGATTAAACGCTGCTGGGCCGGGTGTTTCCCTGTTTCCAAATCGACCAATTGCATAGATGGCGGTGGGCGATGCAACGTTCGCAACGCTTCCGGCAGGCTCATCATTCCTTTGCTCAAGTCAGCAGGAAGTAATTCGGCAATAGCGCAGGTATCCAATAATTCCAGAGCCTGGTCAGTGAGCTTGCGCAGAGTCGCCTGGCGAATACCTTCAGTGGTGGGATAAACAGGGGTTAGCGTTTCCTGCAATTCAGGTGTACTGAGGTCGCCCTGAATGCGGTACTCCGGGTGAATCATCTCAGCACCTTGCGGCCCGCGCTTGGCTTCGCCGTAGGCAAGAACACGCTTGCCGGTCGCGAGGCTATTTTTCATCGCTGCATTGAAGTTGAAAAACCGCATGGTCAGGATGCCGGTGCCGTCGGTAATCTGACAGGTCATCATCCGGCGGCGGCCAAAACTGATATTGCAGTTCAGCACTTCTCCTTCCACCGTGGCGTAAATACCCGGCAGCAGGTCGTTAATTGGGTAGAGTTGTGTGCGGTCTTCGTAGCGTAGCGGCAGATGGAGCAGAAGATCCTGAATGGTGTTCAGGCCAATTTTCGCCAGTTTACCGCTCTGACTGGCGCCGACTCCGGCAAGTGTGCTTAACGGTATCGCGTCCAGCAAACGGCCTTTCATCTGACTACTTCGCAGATTGCATGGTGGCCCACCATGCGGCATCAGCTTCTATCTCACCTTGCTGATTCACATGTGGGTAGGGCAAACCTTTACGACGGGAAACACGAGCCAGCACCGGATAACCACCTTCAAACAGCAAGCGCTGTTGTTCAGATTCAGGCAGTGTGCTGTTTTCACGCAGATACATTCCGGCATTCTGACGTTGGCGTTGCGCCTCATACAGAATGAGCGCGGAGGCCACCGAAACATTCAGCGACTGCACCATCCCGATCATCGGAATAATGATTTCCTGGTCAGCCAGCGCTAATGCTTCCTGAGTAATGCCGGTTTTTTCCTGGCCCATCAAAATACAGGTTGGGCGCGTATAATCAATTTCACGGAAATCGACGGCTTTATCAGAAAGGTTAGTGGCGAGGATTTGCATCCCGCTACTTTTTAGATGGCTAACGGCATCGCCAATATTGCGGTGCGTTTTAACTTCAACCCAGGAGTTACTTCCCGCTGCAGAAGAGGCCATGGTACGCATGCGATTCCCGGGCCAGACTGCGTGGACTTCATGAACGCCCACGGCATCTGCAGTGCGAATAATCGCCGAGACGTTATGAGGCTTATGGACTTGCTCCATGCAGACGGTCAGATCAGGCTGACGCCTGGCGAGCATTTCGCAAATACGCGCATAACGTTGAGGATTCATAACACTAATTTCGGTTGCGGGTGACTTTAATGACATCCGGCATCACGCGGATTTTCCGCATAATATTGGCCAGATGAACACGATCACGGGCGGAAAGACGGATGAACGCGCTGTAGACACGGCCATCTTTTTCTTCGGTATTCAGACTGTGAATATTGGAGCCCGCAGTATTGATAGCGGCAGTCAGGTTTGCTAATGCACCCTGATGGTTGAACATATCGACTTTGATTTCAGTGATAAATTCCTGCTCGGTCTCTTTATCCCATTCCACAGCCATAAACTTCTCGGCTTCTTTCTGATAGCCACGGATGTTACGGCAGGACTCATGGTGGATAACCAACCCTTTACCAGGGCTGACATGGGCAACAATGGGGTCACCAGGAATTGGGCGACAGCACTTCGCGAAGGTAATCAGCACACCGTCAGCCCCTTTGATAGGCAAGTGACTGTGTGGGGATGTATTCGATTGCTGAATCACTGAGGATTCGCCTTGCAGATTCTTCGCCACCACAACGCTCATAGCGTTACCGAGGCCAATTTCAGCCAGCAAGTCGTCAAGCGTGGCGAGCTTCATGCGCTCAAGCTCACGTTGAATACTTTCCGGCGGGACTTCAGCTAATTTACGGCTGCCACCTAAGGCATGATTAAGCAGACGGCGGCCAAGGCTGACCGAGTCGTCACGCTTGAGGTTTTTCAGCATTTGGCGGATTTTGGCGCGTGCTTTGGAGCTCACCACAAAATTCAACCATGCGGCATTAGGACGAGCGCCAGGTGCAGTAATAATTTCGATTGTCTGGCCGCTGCTGAGCGACTGAGACAGCGGGTAGGGTTGCCTGTCGACACGAGCACCAACACACGCGTGGCCGATGTCTGTATGCACCGCATAAGCAAAGTCGACAGGTGTTGCGCCAGCCGGTAATTCGACAATGCGCCCTTCCGGAGTGAAAACGTAAATCTCGTCCGGGAACAGATCGGATTTCACGCTTTCGATAAATTCAAATGAGCTACCCGCGCTTTGCTGTAATTCCAGCAGGCTTTGCATCCAGCGCTGAGCGCGGATTTGCGCGGTAGTGCCACTTTCACCTTGCTCTTTATAAGCCCAGTGAGCAGCAACCCCCATCTCTGCCATCTGATCCATATCCTCGGTACGGATTTGTACTTCAACAGGCACACCGTGTGGGCCGATCATTGAAGTATGCAGGGACTGATATCCGTTCGCTTTAGGAATGGCGATATAGTCCTTCACCCGTCCTGGACGTGGTTTGTAGAGGCTATGCATCTGGCCAAGAACGCGGTAACAGGTATCCATATCGTGGACAATGACGCGGAAGGCGTAGATATCCATAATCGAATGGAAACGCTGCTCTTTGAGCGTCATTTTGCAGTAGATGGAGTAGAGGTGTTTTTCGCGACCGCTCACGCGGCAGGGAATACCCGCTTCTTGTAAACGCCCGTCGATTTCCGAGAGGATTTTTTGAATCATCTCTTTTCGGTTACCACGTGCCGCTTTGACCACTTCTTTAATGACACGGTAGCGGTTTGGGTAAAGCGCTTCAAAGCCCAGCTCTTCCAGTTCGGTTTTCAGGTGATGAATACCAAGACGGTGCGCCAGAGGGCTATAAATTTCGAGGGTTTCGCGAGCAATGCGACGACGTTTGTCAGGTCGCAACGCTCCGAGAGTGCGCATATTGTGCGTACGGTCGGCGAGTTTGATCAGAATGACGCGGATGTCTTGCACCATCGCCATGATCATTTTGCGGAAGTTTTCAGCCTGAGCTTCTTTCTTGTCGCGGAATTTTAGTTTGTCGAGCTTAGATACCCCTTCCACCAGTTCGGCAACGCTTTTGCCAAACAGCTGTTCCATATCCTGGTAGGTGGCAGGGGTGTCTTCGATCACGTCATGCAGTAGAGCCGCCATTAGCGTTTCATAGTCGAGTTTCATCTCGGCCAGAATGCAGGCAACCGCTACGGGATGGGTGATGTAGGGTTCACCACTTGAACGTGCTTGCCCCTCGTGAGCATCACGCGCAACAAGGTATGCTTGCCGAAGTCGCTTAATCTGCTCCTCGGGCAAGTATTGTTGAATCAGTTGATTCAGACTTTCAAACAGATACAAGGGCTACCCGCAGGCTAATTAACGACGACCTTCAGCAATAGCGGTAACAGCCTGCAGTTCTGCGGCTTCCTGCTCTTGCTGTTCCTGGCGATCACGAACATCGAGAATCTGGTTGGTGATCAACCCTTCTTCGATTTCGCGCAGTGCGATTACAGTCGTTTTGTCGTTTTCTTCAGCGACTAGTGGATCTTTACCACCAGTTTGCATCTGACGAGCGCGACGTGCGGCGACCAGAACCAGGTCAAAACGGTTACCAATTTTCTCAACAGCGTCCTGAACAGTTACGCGTGCCATAATTAAAATGCTCCACAGATGAAGAAATGACTGGGCATGATACTGAAACTGGGCTCAGTCTGCCAATAGTTTGCTGATTAAAGCGTCATGTCGCGCTTTTTGGCGACCCATTCGTAGACGCTCGGCACGAATGATAATTTTTAAATCTGACAGTGCGGTGTCAAAATCGTCATTGACGATTAAGTAATCATATTCAGCGTAATGGCTCATTTCTGCAACAGCCTGCTCCATTCGCTTCGTAATAACTTCTTCACTGTCTTGCCCGCGGCCGCGCAGGCGGCGGTCCAACTCGTCTTTTGACGGTGGAAGAATAAAAATACTGCGGGCTTGCGGCATTTTCTCACGAATCTGCTGCGCACCTTGCCAGTCTATATCCAGAAAAACATCCACGCCCGTCGCGAGAACTTGCTCAATGGCATGGCGCGAAGTCCCGTAGTAATTACCGAACACTTCTGCGTGTTCAAGAAAAGCGTCTTCAGCAATCATCTGCCTGAACTCTTCTTTTTCCACAAAGTAATAGTGCTCGCCATGTTTCTCTCCAGGACGAATACCACGAGTGGTATGGGAGATAGAAACCTGCGTGTCATACAGCGGTTGTGTCTTTAACAAAGCCTGGATGAGGCTGGATTTCCCGGCACCACTCGGTGCGGAAACGATATAAAGTGTGCCTTGAGCCATGAGTTCTAACTTATTCGGTAAGCATAAAAAGAAGTACGTATACGGGCCTATTATACACAGCGCCTTCAAGTCTCGGTGAATTTGTCATGCCCTTCAGCAATATTTCTGCCATTTTGCGTAGCGCTTTCCAAACAACACATAGTGTTACTGCAACAAATTAACTCCTTCGGAAAGCTCCTCGCATCCCTTTTATTCCCCATTCGTATTGCTTGTTTGTAGGCGCTATACCTGTTTGCGTTTCGACATGGAGGACGTTATGAGGTTGATAGCTAAGTTTATCGGGCTACTGGGATGGTTCAGTGCAATGGCGTTGGCGGCCTGCCCGCCCTGGTCACCTGTGCAAGCCCAGCAGGAGATTGCGAAATTAAACGAAAAGCTCAACGAGTGGGATAAAGCCTATTACCAACAAGGAAAGAGTGCTGTCAGTGATGCGACATACGATGGTTTACGTAGCCAGTTCAACGAATGGCAACGTTGTTTTAGGCCTGCGGACAAAATCCAGCAGCCTTTACTTCCCACTCAGGGCGAAGCACTGCACCCGTTTGCACATACCGGTGTTAAAAAATTGCCAGACAGGGCAGGTGTTGCACATTGGATGAGAGGCAAAACCAACCTTTGGGTGCAACCTAAAGTAGATGGCGTAGCGGTGACATTGGTTTATCAACAGGGGCGGCTAGTAAAACTCCTCAGCCGTGGAGATGGTGAGAGAGGGCAAGATTGGGCGGCAAAAGCAAAAATGATTCCCGCCATTCCTCAAACTGTTTCCGGTCCGCTTGCGGATAGTGTGTTACAGGGTGAAGTGTTCTGGAAAAGAGAAAATCACATACAGAAAATCATGGGCAGCAGCAATGCCAGGAGTCAGGCTGCTGGTGCCATGATGCGCCAAAATACTCCGGCTTTGCTCAATGAATTAGGGGTGTTTATTTGGGCGTGGCCAGATGGCCCAAGCCAAATGAATCAAAAGCTGGAAATACTTGATCAGGCTGGTTTTCAACAGACTAAAGCCTGGTCTATACCCGTTAAGTCTGTTGAGGAAATCGCTACACAAAGAGATGTCTGGTTTACGGCACCCTTACCATTCGTCACTGATGGCATTGTGGTGCGTGAAGCAGCGGAACCAGCAGGAAAGTACTGGCTTCCAGGTAAAGCATCATGGGTGATTGCCTGGAAATACCCCCCAACGCAGCAAATTGCCGAAGTTAAAGGTATTCAGTTTACGGTTGGAAGAACGGGGAAAGTCACAGTGATCCTTAATCTGAACCCCTTACAGATTGATGATAAACAAGTCAAACGAGTGAATATTGGCTCAGTCAAACGTTGGCAGACTTTGGATATTGCTCCTGGCGATCAGGTGATGGTGAGTCTTGCCGGGCAAGGGATTCCTCGGGTTGATAAGGTGGTATGGCGCGTTATTCAGAGGGGAAAGCCACAACCTCCGGCGGAAAAAACGATTACACCGTTTAGTTGCCTCTACTTTGAATCCTGGTGTCTCGAACAGTTTATTGCCCGACTTACCTGGATAAGCTCACCGGCCATTTTGAACATCAATGGTGTGAGCGTACGCTCCTGGCAGCAACTCCAACAACATCTTCACCTGGAACACATTTTTTCCTGGATAAAGATTACTGAAGAAGAGTTATATCAGATTAGCGGTATATCAGTTCCCAGAGCCGAACACCTGTGGAAGCAATTCATGCAAGCGAGGCAGCAGCCATTCAGGCAATGGTTGATGGCTTTTGGTTTTCCACTTCCCACAGCGGTGCTGGCCACATTACCAGATTCACATTGGTCGCATTTAGTGGCGCGAGATGAGCTCAGTTGGCAAAAATTGCCAGGCATTGGTTCAGGAAGGGCAAAAAAGTTAGTCGAGTTTGTGAATCATCCCCAAATTGCCACGCTTGCGGTTTTTCTGGCGCAGCAAGGAATTCAGGGGTTTATCAATCAGTGATCCGCATGCTTGTAATGGAATACGGGCAACCCTAATCGCAAGCGTAGTGCCAGTAGACGCGTGGTAAATCCGAAGATGAGAGTGGAAATGATGACGACATCCTGGTTCGATACATAGTGCTGCAAAACGATATAAAGCACAGCGGAGGCGAAGGCTATTCCGGCATACAATTCCTTCTGAAAGACCAACGGAATGCGTTTACAAAACATATCGCGCAACACGCCACCAAACACGCCGGTAACAACGGCCGCAATAATGGCAATGATTGGGCCTTCGCCCATATCCAGCGCTATTTGTGCGCCGATGATAGAAAACACCACCAATCCTAAGGCATCAAGGACAAGGAAAAGCCGACGCAGATGGGGCATTACGGGAGCAAACACAGTAGTAAGAACGGCTGCTATAGCCACAATTACGACGTATTCGGGATGCTTCACCCAACCTAGCGGATAGTGTCCAAGCAGGATATCGCGAACAGATCCGCCGCCAAGTGCCGTGGCTGTAGCAATAATGATGACACCAAAAGTATCCATGCGGCGGCGTCCGGCAGCAAGTGCACCGGTCATGGCTTCGGCAGTTATACCGATTAAATAAAGAACATGTAACAGCATGGATAACCCTCATTGGAAACGCGAAGAGGGTAACGCTTTGTGAACGTTATCACGATTGAGTTTTTCTAAACTGAATAAGTTTGGATTAGTTTTTTTAATGGCTACATTGGCTTTAATGCTTGTGATTTAGTTTTTATATTCGAATTTAACTGAGTGAAATGATTAGTTTATTTATAGGTTAGTCAATAGTCATTACCCAGATGCTGGTGAGTTATTTAAGCGCGTCTCTTTTGCTCGGGTACTTGAAATGATGTGTATGTCATTCGCACTCGCCTAAAAAATGATGGATACACCAAAACCAGAAAGAATGAAAAGCTAAGCTGTTATGGTGTGAACGCCAGAAAAGAACATTACGGCGCAGCACATGATTTATCGGTGAATACAGATATAAAAAGGCCCGCAAAAGCGGGCCAGAGCAAGCAGGGATGGCGATTACTCGATGTTTTGAATCTGTTCGCGCATTTGTTCTATCAGCACTTTCAACTCAATAGCTGAATTGGTGACTTCTGAATTGATAGATTTCGAGGCCAGCGTATTCGACTCACGGTTGAACTCTTGCATCATAAAGTCGAGGCGACGGCCAACAGCCTCTTTTTTCTTCAGAATATTGTATGTCTCTTTGACGTGGGCTTCCAGGCGATCGAGTTCTTCGGCAACGTCAACACGCTGAGCCATTAACACCAGCTCTTGCTCAAGGCGGTTATTTTCAAGCTGCACTTGAGCATCTTCTAGCTTGGCAACCAGGCGCTCACGTTGCCATTTCAGAACTTCCGGCATATGTGCACGCACTTTAACGACTTCGCCGCTCACACCTTCAAGGCGCTGCTCAATCAGTAATTTTAGTGCCTGGCCTTCAGTTTCACGGGCAATGATGAAGTCATCCAGTGCACCATCAAGGGCCGCAAGAATTTCAGCGGTGATGGCATCAAGATCTTGTTCCTGTGCGGACATAACGCCCGGCCAGCGCAAAATATCGACTGGGTTTATTTCACCTTCGTCGCTTTGCATTTTTACCCAATTCGCCGCTTCAACAAGCTGCTTAGCCAGTTTTTCATTTAACAGCAAAGATCCCTGGGAACGGGCATCAGGCTCGAATCGCAGATTACATTCTATTTTTCCGCGGGTTAAACGGGTGCGGATACGCTCACGAGCGACAGGTTCGAGGCTACGGAACTGTTCCGGCATGCGGATATAAGTTTCGAGATAACGTTGGTTTACTGAACGTAACTCCCAGGAGGCGCTGCCCCATTCGCCTTTAACTTCACGTCGGGCATAGGCGGTCATACTGCGGATCATATTTCGTAACCGTATTCTGTTATAGATGTGGGGATTATAGCCATGCCTGACCTGGCAGGATAGGAATAAGCACGCGAAGTCCGTATAATGCGCAGCCACATTCGTTTTAGCCGGAGATAACCCCATGCGTCCATCAGGTCGTAGCGCCGAACAAGTGCGCCCAGTCACCCTGACTCGTAATTACACCAAACACGCAGAAGGCTCCGTGCTGGTCGAGTTCGGCGATACCAAAGTACTTTGCACTGCTACCGTTGAAGAGGGTGTACCACGCTTTCTGAAAGGCCAGGGGCAAGGATGGATCACTGCTGAATATGGCATGTTGCCACGTGCAACCCATAGCCGTAATGCTCGTGAAGCGGCAAAAGGTAAGCAGGGCGGCCGTACTCTTGAAATTCAGCGCCTGATTGCGCGTTCCCTGCGTGCGGCTGTGGATTTAAAAGTCCTCGGCGAATACACCATCACGCTGGATTGTGATGTATTACAAGCAGACGGCGGCACGCGTACAGCATCCATTACCGGTGCTTGTGTTGCATTGGCTGATGCACTGAACAAACTGGTGGCTGCTGGGAAACTAAAAACCAACCCGATGAAAGGGATGGTTGCTGCAGTTTCCGTGGGTATCGTTAATGGTGCCGCTATCTGCGATCTCGAATATGTTGAAGACTCTTCTGCTGAAACCGACATGAATGTCGTGATGATGGAAGATGGCCGCATGATTGAGATTCAGGGAACCGCTGAAGGCGAGCCGTTCACCCATGAAGAGTTGCTGGCGCTACTGGCGCTGGCACGAGGGGGAATTGAATCCATCGTAACGTCGCAGAAGGCGGCGTTAGAAAATTGATTTTTAAGGCGACTCTAGTAGTCGCCTTTTTTATACCTACATGAAATGCAAAGGAGCAAATCCATGAAACCGTATCAGCGCCAGTTTATTGAGTTTGCGCTTAACAAGCAGGTACTCAAGTTTGGCGAATTCACGCTGAAATCTGGGCGTACCAGCCCTTATTTCTTCAATGCTGGGTTGTTTAATACCGGGCGTGATCTGGCACTGTTGGGCCGTTTTTATGCCGCAGCGTTGATGGATTCCGGTATTGAGTTTGATTTGCTGTTTGGGCCGGCTTACAAAGGAATTCCAATCGCTACGACCACAGCAGTTGCGCTGGCAGAACACCATGAGCGCGATCTGCCATATTGTTTTAACCGTAAAGAAGCAAAAGATCATGGCGAAGGCGGAAGCCTGGTCGGCAGTGCATTACAAGGGCGTGTGATGCTGGTGGATGATGTGATCACCGCGGGCACAGCAATTCGCGAATCAATGGAAATCATCGCGGCAAATAATGCATCTCTGGCTGGTGTGTTGATTTCTCTGGACCGCCAGGAACGTGGTCGTGGTGACATTTCTGCGATTCAAGAAGTGGAACGTGATTACCAGTGCAAAGTGATTTCAATTATCACGCTTAAAGATTTGATTGATTATCTGGAAGAAAAACCTGAAATGGCTGAGTATTTGGCTGCCGTGCGGGAATACCGTATTCAGTACGGAGTGTAAGAAAAAGGGCCTTTGAAAGGCCCTTTTCAATTAACGAAGCTGTGCGGCAATCAACGGCCAGCGGGTATCAAAATCATCGGTAGGCAAATAACGGAACTCGCTACGAACAAAACGCGACAAAGTCCCTTCACAAAAGGCCAGTAGAAGGCTTGCCAGAAGCGATTCATCAGTGCTGTAACCCTCCCCCTCACGCATCTTCTTTTCGCGCATGACCTGACGCAACTGCACTTCAATACGTTCAAAAAGCTGATTGATGCGACCCTGTAGCCGGTCTTGTTCAAACATCAATGCATGCCCAGTGAGAATACGGGTCAGTCCCGGATTTTTTTCTCCAAATCCCAGGATAAGTAGAACAATTAAACGCAGGCGAGCATGGGTATCTTTCTCATCTTTCAGGATAAGGTTGATACGGGTAATGAGTGTGTCTTCAATAAATTCGATAAGGCTATCGAACATTTTCGTTTTGCTGGGAAAATGCCGATACAGAGCAGCTTCAGAAACGCCAACAGTCGCCGCGAGCTTGGCGGTTGTAATTCGCTGGCTTCCATCGCTGGATTCAAGCATTTGGGCCAGAGACTGAAGTATTTCTTCGCGACGATTCCGTTTCGCAGTTTGTTTTTCTGCCATGTTCTCAAATACCCCTGAAATAACGCACTTGTCAGGCAAGTAGCCACACAGCGCTCGCAAACTTTAAGTTTGCGGTTTTTCAAATTTTTTACGCTGTGGGGTTACGTTTATAAACGAAGTTACTGGCGGCCTGAATGACCGAAACCACCTTCGCCCCGGTCGCTAGAATCGAAATCTTCAACCAGATTGAATTCAGCCTGAACGACTGGCACAAACACCATTTGAGCAATGCGCTCGCCTGGCTCAATAGTGAAGTTATCTTGCCCACGGTTCCAGACCGAAACCATCAACTGACCCTGATAATCTGAGTCTATCAGCCCAACCAGATTGCCAAGTACAACCCCATGTTTATGACCAAGGCCTGAACGAGGCAGAATTACTGCCGCCAAAGACGGATCGGCGATGTGGATAGCCAGCCCGGTTGGAATTAGCTTGGTTACACCTGGAGCAAGCTCTACGGCGCCATCCAGACAGGCACGTAGGTCAAGACCCGCAGAGCCGGAAGTGGCATAAGTCGGCAGTGGGAATTGTTGGCCAACGCGTGGGTCCAGAATCTTAACGTCGATTTTTTTCATCATAACGGGTAACTATCTCGTTCAGTAAAAGATGGCCAAGGAGTTCCTTACGCTCAAGAGGTAAGACTTTATCCCCTTCCTGCCAGAAAAGGTGCAATGCATTGTTTTCGCTATTAAATCCTTGTCCTGCTTGTGAGACGTCGTTCGCACAAATCAGATCGAGGTTTTTACTCATACGTTTTTGACGGGCGTATTCTTCCACATTATTTGTTTCTGCGGCAAACCCAACAACATAAGGTCGATTTTTTAAAAGTGCTGCGACGCCGGCGACAATATCCGGGTTTTTTATCATTTTTATTGTAATTTCATCGCCTTGCTTTTTGATTTTTTCATCGGCAACAGCGGCAGCACGATAATCTGCAACGGCGGCACAGCCAATAAAAATTTGTTGCGCCTGGGCATGTTGTTGAACTGCGGCCTCCATTTCCAGAGCGGTAGTTACATCAATACGTTTTACCCATGGCGGAGTTGGCAAAGCCACGGGGCCTGAAACTAGCGTCACATTTGCACCGCGCGCAGCGGCTGCTGCTGCGATGGCATAGCCCATTTTCCCTGAACTATCGTTGGTAATATACCTTACTGGGTCCAACCGTTCGCGAGTGGGACCGGCGGTAATCATGACGTTCAAATGTTGCAGATCTTTGATGGCCGTAAAATGTTGGGCGGCCATTTCCACTATTGTGAGTGGGTCAAGCATACGGCCAGGGCCAATATCACCACAGGCCTGGCTGCCGCTATCTGGCCCCCACATCAACAAACCGCGTGAGGAAAGAACCTCAAGATTATGCTGCGTCACTACTGCTCTGTACATCTGCTGATTCATGGCAGGAACAACAGCAACGGGTGCAGGGGTTGCAAGACAAATTGTGCTAACAAGGTCATTTGCCATACCTGCGGTTACACGGGCAATTAAATCTGCTGTAGCCGGCGCAAGAATAACTAAATCGGCCCATTTACCTAATTCAATATGGCCCATTGCCGCTTCAGCAGCGGGGTCTAACAAGCTGTCTGACACAGGATAACCTGACACGGCTTGTAAACTCAGTGGGGTAATAAAGGCTTTGGCAGCCTCAGTCATTACGACACGAACTTCAGCACCGCGTTCGCGCAGGCGGCGTACCAGCTCTGGTGTTTTATAGGCAGCGATTCCGCCACTCACACCCAGAACAATTTTTTTGCCAGAAAGCCCCATCATGATTTATCCACCAGAAGTCACAGTCATCTGGATATTTTACCACACTCATTCGGTATCGACTTTTTGCAGTTTGCGAGGCATCCCGCATGTGGCAGATCTGCATATCGCGTGTGTGTATTGAGTTGTGCACAATAGTGACAGAGAAGGGCATGGAGGTTCTGATGGATGAGGAGATAGGGAAAGACAAGGCGAATATGCCACGTGAAAAACTGCTGAAATTTGGGGCTAATGCATTATCTGATGTGGAGTTGCTGGCGCTTTTTTTGCGTACGGGTTCCAGAAATATGAACGTGTTGGCATTCGCGCAAAGCCTGCTGTCGAAGTTTGGTTCAATGAGTAGTCTGTTGTCGGCTGATTATTCGCAATTTAAAGATGTGAAGGGTATCGGTGATGCTAAATATACGCAGTTGAATGCCATTGCCGAGTTGGCAAAGCGTTATTACTATTCCCGCGGCGCTGAAGAATTAACCCTAAAGGGGCCAGAATCAGTCAGGGAATTTATTCAAAGCCAACTGATAACAGAAGAACGCGAGATCTTCATGGTGATTTTTCTGGATAGCCAACATCGGGTGATTAAACACAGCCCAATGTTTTCTGGAACGCTGGCTCATGTTGAGGTCCATCCAAGAGAAATTGTGCGTGAAGCGATGAAATCCAATGCAGCGGCGCTAATACTCGCGCATAATCACCCCTCTGGTCGAGCAGAACCGAGTAAAGCTGATCGTGTTATTACAGAACGTATCGTAAAAGCTTGCCTGTTTATGGAAATTCGAGTGCTCGATCATCTTGTTATTGGCCGTGGAGAGTACGTTTCTTTTGCTGAACGTGGGTGGATTTAGACCGAATTGCGCGATCCTTAGGGATCTTTGTCTGTTCGGGACTTGAGCACATGCGTCAGGCAGCGTATACTACGCCACCTTTGAGAATCTCGGGTTTTGGCATTATGCGCCTGGCACTGTGGTTCGCATTGAACCGCCAGGGACCAGGCTTGCGGCCTGACGAGGCGCCATAACCCTATACGAAGCTCGAGCTAATTTGATTTTTGGAGAATAGACATGTCCCGAGTCTGCCAAGTTACTGGCAAGCGTCCGGTGACCGGTAATAACCGTTCCCACGCAATGAACGCGACCAAAC
>DASXXQ010000044.1:0-5053 GCA_036502985.1 Buttiauxella sp. | reverse complement strand
CATCGCATTGATCATCGGCCTGGTCGTGGTCAACGTGCTGCAACCCGGTGCCGGCATGAATGTTGACCCGTCAACGCTTGATGCTAAAGCCGTGGCGATGTATGCCGAGCAGGCGCAGCAGCAGGGCGTGGTTGCGTTCTTACTGGATGTGATTCCGGGCAGCGTGATTGGTGCGTTTGCTAGCGGCAATATCCTGCAGGTGTTGATGTTTGCAGTACTGTTCGGTTTTGCTCTGCACCGCCTGGGTCACAAAGGCCAACTGATTTTCAATGTTATTGAGAGCTTCTCGCAGGTTATTTTCGGCATCATCAATATGATCATGCGCCTCGCGCCAATCGGTGCTTTTGGTGCAATGGCGTTTACTATCGGCAAATACGGCGTCGGGTCTCTGGTGCAGCTTGGCCAGTTGATTATCTGCTTCTACATCACCTGTATTTTGTTCGTCGTGCTGGTATTGGGCTCTATCGCCCGAGTGACAGGTTTCAGCATTTTCAAATTTATCCGTTACATCAAAGAAGAACTGCTGATTGTTCTTGGTACTTCTTCATCTGAATCTGCTCTGCCGAGAATGCTCGATAAAATGGAAAAGCTCGGCTGCCGCAAATCGGTTGTGGGGCTGGTTATTCCAACCGGCTATTCGTTTAACCTTGATGGCACATCTATTTATCTGACAATGGCGGCGGTGTTTATCGCGCAGGCGACTAACAGCCACATGGATATTTTCCATCAAATCACGCTGCTGGTGGTGTTGTTACTGTCGTCTAAAGGCGCTGCGGGTGTGACGGGAAGTGGTTTTATCGTGCTGGCGGCGACGATTTCCGCTGTTGGGCATTTGCCGGTTGCAGGCCTTGCGCTCATTCTGGGTATCGACCGCTTTATGTCGGAAGCGCGTGCGCTGACAAACCTGGTGGGTAACGGCGTTGCGACCGTCGTTGTCGCAAAATGGGTTAAGCAACTGGACGAAAAACAGCTTCAAGAAACCCTCGATAATCCACATTCCGCTAAAAAAGTGAGCGAAATCTCGTCTTAATCCCCCTCAATTACCCACAGCGACTTGCCCTCGCTGTGGGCTACTGCGCATAATTAACCCTTGAGCCATTTTTTTTGGCGTTTTTTTAAATTTTTAAAGTGACGTTTCCGCAAACATGCGGTCAAACGGAGTGGTGAAACGTCACCTGTGGTGGCTTTGTTGCGTAATTCTATGTCGCCATTACACTTTTTAAACAGGATTGTTTTCCAGGGGTTAACATGCAGGGCACCAAAATTCGACTCTTAGCTGGCGGATTGCTGTTGGTCGCCGCCGCCAGTAATGTGCAGGCAGAAGCACTACAGCCCGATCCAGCCTGGCAGCAAGGTACGCTGGCCAACGGTTTCCAATGGCAAGTCCTGGCCACACCTCAGCGCCCTAGCGATCGTATTGAAATTCGTCTGTTGGTTAATACCGGCTCATTGACTGAGGCGACCCAGCAGAGCGGCTATAGCCACTTTGTGCCTCGTCTGGCGCTAACACAAAGCGGTAGCTTACAACCGTTACAGGTTCGTTCCTTATGGCAGCAAAGTGTGGACCCGAAGCGTCCGCTGCCACCGGCGATTGTCTCTTATGACTTCACGCTGTTTAATCTCAGCCTGCCGAACAACCGTAATGACCTACTCAAAGAAGCCCTAACTTATCTTTCCGACAGTAGCGGTAAACTTGCGATTACGCCTACCACGGTGAACCTTGCGCTGCAAACTCAGGATATGGTTGCTACCTGGCCGATGGACACCAAAGACGACTGGTGGCGCTATCGTCTGAAGGGTTCCACGCTTTTGGGTCATGACCCGGCAGAAGATCTCAAGCAGCCGGTAGATATCGAGCAGCTCAAAGCGTTCCACCAGAAATGGTATACCCCAGATGCCATGACGCTGATTGTGGTGGGCAACGTCGACAGCCGCAGCGTTGCCGACCAAATCAATAAAACGTTTGGCACGTTGACCGGCAAACGTGAAATACCTGCGCCGGTTGCCACGCTTTCTCCGCTCAAACACGACGCGGTTAGTTTAATGACCAGCAGCGTGCGCCAGGATCGCCTCTCACTGATGTGGGACAACGCATGGCAGCCGATTCGTGAATCTTCTATGTTATTGCGTTACTGGCGTGCAGACCTCGCCCGTGAGGCGCTGTTCTGGCATGTGCAGCAGAACCTCAGTAAACAGAACATCCAGGATCTGAATCTGAGCTTCGATTGCCGTGTGCTCTATCAGCGCGCGCAGTGTGGCATTAACCTGGAATCACCAAACAACAAGCTGAACGCGAATTTAACCAGCGTCGGCAAAGAGTTGGTGAGCGTGCGTGATAAAGGTCTGTCGCAGGAAGAGTTTGACGCGTTAATTGCGCAGAAAAAAGATGAGCTGACTAAGCTGTTTGCCACTTACGCCCGCACCGATACCGAAGTGTTGATTAGCCAGCGTATGCGCTCGCTGCAAAACCAGGTTGTGGACATTGCTCCAGAACAGTATCAGAAACTGCGCCAGGACTTCCTGGATAGCCTGACACTGAACATGCTGAACCAGGATCTGCGCCAGCAACTCTCGCAAGAGATGGCCTTAGTGTTGTTGCAACCGAAAGGTGAGCCTGAATACAACATGAAGGATCTGCAAGCCACGTGGGACAAAGTGATGGTGCCCTCTAAGGCGCTTCCGTTAACGGATGAACCTAAGCAGGATGTGTCGGATATTCCTCCGGCGCAGTAATAGCACAAATGAGAAAGGCGCCGAAAGGCGCCTTTTTTATGCGTTGATTTAGACTCCGGATTACTTCGGCATCGCTTCTTTCGGAATGATGGCGCCACGGTACTGAATCACGGTACTTGCGGTCAAATGCCCACGTTTTGCGGCATCTTGTGCACTGCCACCGGTCAAGCGCACAGCCAGATAGCCAGCGCTGAAAGAGTCACCCGCCGCGGTGGTATCAATGACTTTTTCTTTTGGTAATTTAACCGCAGGCACTTCTATCGTCGATTCGCCCTGAATCGCAACCAGGCAGGAATCTGCGCCACGCTTAATAACCACTTCGCGCACGCCAGCAGCCTGAGTACGATGAATCACTTCTTCTACCGGTTTCTCGCCCCACAACAAATCTTCGTCATCCAGCGTCAGGAATGCAATGTCTGTGCAGGCCAGCATTTTCAGGTAAGCCTGTTGCGTCTCTTCACGACTTGCCCACAGGCGCGGACGGTAGTTGTTATCGAAGATAACCTTGCAACCGTTAGCACGGCACTGAGCCAGCAACGCCATCAGCTTTTCACGGCTCGCCGCGTTGAGGATAGCCAGGCTGATACCGCTCAGATACAGATAGTCGAACTGTGCCAGTTCTGCACAAATCGCCTGCGCCTGGTCGCTCTCGAGCCAGAAACGGGCTGCGGCTTCGTTGCGCCAGTAGTAGAAGGTGCGCTCACCGGTAGAGTCAGTTTCGATGTAATACAGGCCAGGTAAACGGTGCTCCAGGCGCTGTGTTAGCTCGGTATGCACGTTTTCTTGCTGCCAGGCGTCCAACATTTGTTGGCTGAAATTATCTTCACCAAGTGCAGTGACGTAATGGACTTCAAGGTCGGTAGCGTCAACCTGGCGTGCGATGTAAACGGAGGTGTTTAGGGTGTCGCCACCAAAGCCGCGGCTAACTTCCGCACCTTTTTGCGACAGTTCAATCATACATTCACCGATGACGGCGATTTTGCGCGTTGGCATAGCAGTAAACCTGACTTAATGAAATTACGGCTAGTTTGATGGGCGGTTAAAAACGAGTCAAACAATTTAAAACGATGTTTCGGAAAACTTTGAGCTAAGGCAGGATATTGCCAATGTATCAGAACACGCTTTGATTGAAGTTGTACTGAAAGCGAACATAAAGTTCTCATGCGCCACGCCGATAACTTGTCGATGGGCCATCCGAGTTATCAAGGTAAACAGGACGTACATGATGAAGTTTAAGCAGATCACTCACCGGCTTAATACGCTTGAGGCGAGTGTCGAAAGTTTGCAGGAGCGGCGATTCTGGCTACAGTGCCAGCGGCAGTACACTTTTCAGCCGATCTATAAAATCGATGGTCACTTAATGGCAATTGAGTTGCTGACGGTGGTCACGCATCCGGATGAGCCAGAAATTCGCATTCCACCCGATCGTTACTTTACGTCTATTTCCAGCCGCACGCGGCTGATGGTTATCGAGGAACAATTGAATCTGCTGGCGGGCTGGGAATCTATCTTCATCGGCTACCAGATTTTAGCGTCGGTGAATGTAGATGGCCCAACACTGATGGCGATGAAACAGCATCAGCCGATTTTGGCGCTCATCAATAAAATGCCTTGGGTACGTTTTGAGCTGGTTGAACACATCACTCAGCCGCAAGCCGTGACGCTGGCAACCATGCACGAATTTGGCCCACTGTGGCTTGATGATTTCGGCACCGGCGTTGCTAACTTCTCTGCATTAAGCGAGATGCGCTACGACTACATAAAGGTTGCACGTGACCTGTTCATCATGCTGCGCACCAGCGATGAAGGTCGTACCTTATTCACTATGTTGCTGCAATTGATGAACCGCTACTGCAAAGGCGTTATCGTCGAAGGCGTTGAAACCGAAGATGAATGGCGCGATGTTCAATCGTCACCTGCCTTCGCGGCGCAAGGCTATTTTCTCTCCCGTCCCATCCCCTTTGAAGAGTTGGAAAGCGTGCTAATTCGCCTCTCCTGATGCCCTTTTGGCCACGCTAAACTATCTTTAGTGAAGCGAGCCACATCAGGAGTAGGTGAAAGGCATGACAAAAACTGGAAAAATCGTAAGTGGAGTCGTCGGGGGTTTCTTGTTGTTGGTTGTGGTGGCAATGATTGTAATTGCGACGTTTGACTGGAATCGACTCAAACCGACCATCAACCAAAAAGTCTCGACAGAATTGAACCGTCCGTTCGCCATTCGTGGTGATTTAGGCGTGGTTTGGGAACGCAACAAAGAAGAAACCGGATGGCGCAGTTGGGTGCCCTGGCCGCATGTTCATGCCGAAGACATTATTCTTGG
>DASXXQ010000043.1:0-24429 GCA_036502985.1 Buttiauxella sp. | reverse complement strand
AAGCTGTTCAATAAGACACCGAACATCATGGTTATCCATGCGGGGCTGGAATGTGGCCTGTTTAAGAAACCTTATCCGGATATGGATATGGTTTCCATTGGGCCAACCATCACGGGTCCACACTCCCCTGATGAACAAGTTCATATTGAAAGCGTTGGCCAATACTGGATTTTGCTGACTGAATTGCTCAAAGCAATTCCTGTTAAGTAACCCTGATAACTTTTTGTCGAAACCCTCTCATTGAGAGGGTTTTTTTATAGGCCAAGAACCAACTGCCGTTCCATCTGTGGGTCCAGTAAAGTCACATGTAACCCCACCAGTCTTACACCCCGTCCTCCCCGGCGCTCTTCCCATGCTTTCTTCGCCGTTGTGATTAAATCGGCTTTGTTTAGCTGCGGCCAGACATGTTCCTGAGTGGTTTGCTGAAAATCATTGAATTTAAGTTTGATACCCTGGCGGGCAATCAATAAATCGGGTTTTACCTTTTTCAGGCGCCGTTCAAGCTCGGAATAAAGTTGTTCTATGATGTCCTCACACTCCTGCCATTCATGGATATCCATCGCCAGAGTTTTTTCAACACCCACTGATTTTCGCAACCGTTGATTGTTTATCTCACGCTCGTCGATTCCCAGGCTTCGCTCCCACAACACACGGCCAAATTTACCAAAACGTTTAAGTAATGAAGCTAAATCTGCCTTCTGCACATCCGCACAGGTACGTAATCCCAAATTTTCTAGTTTCCCCGCAGTAACTTTGCCGACGCCTGGAATTTTTCCAAGGGGCAATGTTTGCAAAAATGCAGGGATCTCCTCAGGCGTTATCACGTATTGCCCGTTGGGTTTATTCAGATCAGAAGCGATTTTGGCGAGAAATTTTACCGGTGCGATTCCCGCTGATGCAGTGAGATTTAGTTCATCTGAAATTGTCTGGCGAATTTCCTTTGCCATTAACGTTGCAGAACCCAGACAGTTCGGGCTATCGGTAACATCCAGATAGGCCTCATCCAATGAGAGTGGTTCAATCAGTGTGGTGTAGCGGTTAAATATTTCGCGGATGTGATTTGAAGCTTCTTTGTATGCATCAAAGCGCCCAGGCAAAAGTGTCAGATGCGGACACAATTTGAGAGCCATAGCGGTCGACATTGCACTGTGCACACCAAATTTCCGGGCCGGGTAATTTGCTGTACTGATGACACCACGGCGTTGTGCACTGCCACCAATGGCCAGTGGGACATCCCGCAACGCGGGGTTATCACGCATCTCTACAGCTGCAAAAAAACAGTCCATATCGACATGAATGATTTTACGCATACTTGTTCACACCAGTTATGTTACTGGATAAGTATACAGTTAAATAATAGAAAGAAGAAAGTATCCAGAAAAGAAAACCTCCCGGCGATACGGGAGGTCTTTAGAGTCTTACAAAATGCGGTTTTGCTGAAGTTTTGCCTGCCGCTCGGCCTTCGCGATACGTTTTTTGCGTGCATCGCACGGTTCAGGGCAATTACAAACTTTCTCCATGCCAAGTGCAGCAATGCCACCACAACTACCCTGAAGCGTTTTGCGCTTCACGATAAAACCCAGCGACATACCCAATATCACCAGAAGAAAAATAACGAAAGTGGCTAAAAATACTGTCAGCATAAGCGCTCCCGTCAGCCGCCAAAGTCGTCGAGCATGATGTTTTCATCCTCAACACCCAGGTCTTTAAGCATTTTGATAACGGCAGCATTCATCATCGGTGGCCCACACATGTAGAATTCACAGTCTTCTGGCGCCGGATGGCTACGAAGATAGTTTTCCAACAATACGTTGTGAATGAAGCCAGTGTAACCGGTCCAGTTATCTTCAGGTTGTGGATCCGAAAGCGCCACATTGAACGTAAAGTTCGGGTTTTCCTGTGCCAGTTTTTCAAACTCTTCTTCGTAGAACATCTCACGCAGAGAACGAGCGCCATACCAGAAGCTGATTTTGCGCGTGCTATGAAGGCGCTTGAGCTGGTCAAAGATATGCGAACGCATTGGCGCCATACCTGCACCACCGCCAATGAACACCATTTCTGCATCCGTATCTTTGGCAAAAAATTCACCAAACGGCCCAGAAATCGTCACTTTGTCACCCGCTTTTAGCGACCAGATATACGAAGACATGATGCCAGGAGGCGCATCCGGCACATTCGGTGGCGGAGTTGCAATACGCACGTTCAGCATAATAATGCCTTCCTCGTCCGGGTAGTTCGCCATTGAATAGGCGCGAACGCAGGGTTCTTTAACCACAGACTTGAAACGGAAGAGGTTAAACTTATCCCAGTCGCCACGATATTCCTGCGGAACATCGAAATCCTGGTAATTAACTTCATGAGGTGGGCTTTCAATCTGGATATAACCACCCGCACGGAACGGTACCACGTCACCATCAGGAATACGCAGTTTGAGCTCTTTAATGAAAGTGGCTTTGTTATCGTTGGAGATAACTTCACATTCCCATTTTTTGACGCCAAAGATCTCTTCTGGCAGCTCAATTTTCATATCCTGCTTAACAGCAACCTGACAGGCAAGACGGCAACCCTCTTTCGCTTCACGCTTGGTTATATGCGAAAGTTCGGTAGGAAGAATATCGCCACCACCTTCTTTAACCGTTACACGGCATTGCCCACACGATCCACCCCCACCGCAAGCAGAGGAGATAAAAATCCCCTGACTTGAAAGTGTATTGAGCAGCTTGTCACCCGCCGGAGCATGAAACTGTTTGTCTGCTTCGTTGTTAATCTCAATCAGCACATCGCCGGAGTTCACAAGCTTTGACTTGGCAAACAAAATCAACAGAGCCAGAGCCAAAACAATCAGCGTGAACATCACCACGCCAAGAATAATTTCCATACGTTTTCGCCCTTATAGCTGCACACCGGAGAATGACATAAAGCCCAGTGCCATCAATCCAGTGGTGATAAAGGTAATGCCCAAGCCACGCAATCCTGCGGGCACATTGGCATATTTCATTTTCTCGCGAATACCGGCCAGCGCGACAATTGCCAGCATCCAGCCGACACCAGAACCTACACCGTAAACAATTGATTCACCGAAACTATAATCACGCTGCACCATGAACGATACGCCACCGAAAATTGCGCAGTTAACGGTAATAAGCGGTAGGAAGATACCCAACGCGTTATATAGAGCCGGGAAGAAACGATCGAGGATCATTTCAAGGATTTGTACCAGTGCAGCAATCACACCAATGAAGGTGATGAAGTTGAGGAAGCTAAGGTCAACGCCCTCTACCAGCGCACCGTCACGTAGCACCAGGTTATAAACCAGGTTATTCGCCGGAACGGCAATCCCTAAAACAACGGTAACCGCGACACCTAAACCAAATGCAGTAGAAACCTTCTTGGAAACTGCCAGGAAGGTACACATGCCAAGGAAGAACGCGAGCGCCATGTTTTCAATAAACACGGCACGCACAAACAGACTAATCATATGTTCCATAGTCGGTTAGTCCTTTTCCTGCTGCGCAGGCTTCAGCGTGCGCAGGGCCCAAATCAACAGGCCGATAATAAAGAACGCACTCGGCGCCAGCAGGAACATACCGTTTGGCTGATACCAGCCACCGTTCTGCACCGTTTCTAACACCGTGATACCAAACAATTTACCACTGCCGATAAGCTCACGCAGGAAACCAACCAACAGCAGAATCACGCCATATCCCAGACCATTACCAATCCCGTCCATGAAGCTTGCCAGCGGTGGCGACTTCATGGCGTAGGCTTCAGCACGCCCCATGACGATACAGTTGGTGATGATCAGGCCGACGAACACCGACAATTGCTTGGAAATTTCGTAAGCATATGCACGCAGAATCTGATCCACGACGATAACTAACGAAGCAATGATCGCCATCTGCACTATGATTCGGACACTGTTTGGAATCAAATTGCGGATCATAGAGATGAACATGCTGGAAAACGCTGTAACCACGGTCACCGCAATGGTCATTACAAAAGCCGTTTCCAGTTTCGTCGTCACCGCTAGCGCCGAGCAGACACCGAGTATTTGCAAGGCAATTGGGTTGTTATCCACCAGCGGGCTAACAAGAACCCGCTTGACCTCTTTCATGTCTGAAATATCAGCCATTGTTGAGCGCTCCTTCACGAACATGTTTCAGGAAAGGACCAAAACCAAGCTCACCCATCCAGAAATCAAAAGTGTGTTGTACCCCGTTTGCAGTCAGTGTGGCACCAGATAGACCATCTACCCCGTACTCATCTCCCTGACGTGCACCGCCTTTTACAACGCGGATTGCAGGCTTCCCGCTATCATCAATAAGCTTTTTGCCAATCCACTGAGCACGCCAGTTTGGATTTTCAACTTCACCACCCAATCCAGGGGTTTCGCCCTGATCGTAGTAAGTAATGCCTTTTACCGTACGGCCATCAGTTTGCAGGGAAACAAAAGCATACATCATCGACCATAAGCCTTTGCCGTACACCGGCAACACGACTTCCTGCACTTTGTTTTGCTCATCACGAACCAGATAAATTTCGACGATATTGCTGCGATGTTTTATCCCGGCACGATCTTCGCTTGAGGGGAGAGTCATGCTCTGTTCAGGGTCACGCAGTGCTGCCGCCTGGTCAAATTTAGACGAGTCTTTATCCAGCAATTCACCGCTTTTAAGATCCAACAAACGCGGTGTGATACGTGATTCATAGATTGCTTTAACATCTTCACCAGTCATTTTAGGTGTCGCTAAGCCTGCAACATCCAGGATGTTGCGTTGCTTATCGAGTGCTTTTTGCTCCTGCTGGCGAGCTTTAAGCCCAACAGCTGAACCCGCCACTACGACGGAGCACACCAGGCAAAGCACCAGCACCACTAGCAGCGTTCTGCCGATGCTATCGTTACTTTTTACTTCAGCCACGCGACTTCCTCCGCTTGATATTGGCTTGCACCACCAGGTAATCGAACAATGGTGCAAAGAGGTTGGCGAACAGAATCGCCAGCATCATCCCTTCTGGATAGGCCGGATTTACAACTCGAATCAATACGCACATCACGCCAATGAGTACGCCGTACCACCATTTACCTTTGTTGGTAAACGAGGCTGAAACAGGGTCTGTTGCCATGAACATCATGCCAAAGGCAAAACCACCCAGAACCAGGTGCCAGTACCACGGCATTGCAAACAGAGGATTTGTTGCAGAACCAATGAAGTTAAACAGTGATGCGGTGGCAATCATACCGAGCATGACACCTGCAACGATGCGCCAGGATGCAACACGCCCAAACAGGATGATTGCGCCACCTATGAGGATCATCAAGGTTGAAACTTCACCGATAGAACCCGGAATATTGCCAAGGAAAGCATCCATCCAGGTGACCGGTTGGCCGGTACCGACATTGACCAGACCTTCGCTTCCACCATTTGCCCACTGGGAAAGTGGTGTTGCGCCAGAAAAACCATCTGCCGCAGTCCAGACTAAATCACCTGAGATTTGTGCTGGGTATGCAAAAAACAGGAATGCGCGGCCAGCCAAAGCAGGGTTCAGGAAGTTACGACCCGTGCCGCCGAAGATCTCTTTAGCAATGACCACGCCGAAAGTGATACCGAGAGCGGCCTGCCATAAAGGCAATGTTGGTGGAACGACCAGCGCAAACAAAATAGAGGTAACGAAGAAACCTTCGTTGACTTCATGTTTGCGGATGATGGCGAATAACACTTCCCAGAAACCACCCACCAAAAATACGGTGATGTAGATAGGCAGGAAGAATACAGCCCCCAGGGTCATCATGCTTAGCCAGCCAGCATCAGGTGCGAAACTCACCCCTAGCCACTGTGCCACAACATAATGCCAGTCAGATGAAATCACCTGCTGGAGCTGCTCGGCACCATACATTTTGTTCAGTGCAGGAATGGTTTGTAACCCGACGTTGTACATGCCCCAGAACATGGCAGGGAACACCGCAAACCACACCAGAATCATCATGCGTTTCAGATCGATTGCATCACGAACGTGGGAGGCCCCAGGCGTTACGATGCCTGGCGTGTAAAACAGTGTCGCCGTCGCTTCAAAGAGTGGGTAGTACTTTTCTAGCTTTCCGCCCTGTGTGAAGTGCGGCTCTAGTTTTTCAAATAAATGCTTCAAGCCCATGACTTATCCTTCCTGCTCGATGCGGGTTAAAACCTCGCGTAGCACCGGGCCATACTCATATTTCCCAGGGCAAACATAGGTACAAAGCGCCAAATCCTCTTCATCCAGCTCAAGACACCCCAACGCCTGAGCGCTGTCTGTGTCTCCCGCCAGTAAATCGCGCAATAACATCGTTGGCAGAATATCCAGTGGCATCACGCGCTCATAGTTGCCGATTGGCACCATTGAACGCTCGCCACCATTGGTATCTGTCGAGAAGTTAAATAATTTATGCTTCAGGAAGTGACCGATAGTGGTGCGCGTAATTGAATATTTATCGGCGCCAGGCATTACCCAACCAAACAATTCCTTTTCACGCCCTTCTTTAAGAACGGTGACTTGCAAATGGAAACGACCAAGCCAGGCTCGCGGGCCAGCAGCAATGGTCCCACTTAGCACGGAACCGGAAATGATACGGTTTTCACCTTCTGCCAATTCACCTGCAGTAAGCGTTTCCAGTGAAGCACCTAAGCGAGTACGAATCAGACGTGGTTTTTTAATCTGTGGCCCAGCTAACGCAATAACGCGTTCAGTCCACAGTTCGCCTTCCACAAACAATTTACCGATGGCAATCACATCTTGATAATTAAGGTGCCATACGGTTTTTTGCAGACTTACCGGCTCAAGGAAATGGATGTGTGTACCCACTAACCCAGCAGGATGAGGACCGGCAAATTCATTAAAAGTGACCTGCCCGGCAGGATGCCCACCCAATTTACCGCCACCAGCCTGACAGACATGGACTTTGCCGTCGGTCAGTCGGGATAACAACATTAAGCCCGCATCAAACATCTCGCGGTGGGCGCGAATAATGGGTTGCGGATCGGCAGCCAGTGGATTGGAATCCATCGCCGTGACAAAAATAGCGGCAGGAACACTCGCAGGTTGCGGTGTTTTACTGAAAGGACGAGTACGAAACGCGGTCCATAATCCAGAAGCCAACAATTGTGCCTGGACGGTTTCACGCGCCAGTTTAGCAAGGCTTTCCACAGCAAATCGTTCGAAAACGACCTGCTCTTCACCTTGAACCTCTATAACCAGAGATTGCAGTACGCGACGTTCACCGCGGTTAATCGCAGCTACCGTTCCACTTGCAGGAGCGGTAAAGAACACACCTGGATTTTTTTTATCTTCGAAGAGAGGCTGGCCTTTCAAAACTTTGTCGCCTTCCTGCACCAGCATGGAAGGACGCATACCAACATACTCTTCACCGAGCAGAGCCACTAAAGGTATCGCTGGGCCGTCATGGATTTGCTGTTCCGGCAAACCGGCAATAGGCAAATCCAGACCTTTTTTGATTTTTATCATAAGGTTATCACGTTTAAAATTGGCTTAAACATACCGACAAAAACTGTAGCCGACAACGGATGGGTCGAAGCAAGGTTCAACCGATGTGACATATAAGGCAGATGAAAAAAGGAAACGCATCCATTCACTATTGCGAGAGGGAGAGTTAAGTCGCCCGGATCAACGGGACAACTGACTTAAGGAAAGTTTCCATTCTTATCCGCAGGTCAACATTCGGGTAGGATTTTAGCATCATTAGGCCTCAAAAGTGGCAGAAATCAGCATAGTGAAATGCAGCAATGCGAGCTGTTACGCAAAAAGCAGACTCTTATGCTTTGCTTATGTGTATCCCGACGGTTAGATAAGTCTAAAATCGTTTCTTTTCAGGCTTGCGAAAATTCAGAACGATGCTAATGTGAGCGCTCCTAATACAGAGTATTCTGATTTCGGGTCTCTTTTTGCCGTCCTGGCATTTGGTATAAGTTTTATCAAGGAATAAAGCAGTATGCGTAAGATCGCACTCGTTATTGCGATGCTTCTGATGCCGTTCATGTCGTTTGCCAGCTTATTGAGTGGTAATACGTCAGTCGCGCCTGTCAGTAAAGAATTCAAGCAACAACTTATGGGCTCTCCTGTTTATATTCAGATATTTAAGGAAGAGCGCACGCTAGAGTTATATGTAAAGATGGGCGAACAGTATCAACTGCTCGACAGCTATAAGATTTGTAACTATTCCGGTGGGCTAGGTCCTAAACAACGTCAGGGTGATTTTAAGAGTCCTGAAGGTTTTTATAACGTGAGCCGTAGCCAGCTAAAACCTGATAGCCGTTTCTATAAAGCCATTAACATAGGCTTCCCGAACGAATTTGACCGCTCGCATGGTTATCAAGGGCAATATCTGATGATTCACGGTGCTTGCGTGTCTATTGGCTGCTATGCCATGACTGACAACAACATTGATGAGATTTTCCAGTTTGTCACTGGTGCACTGGTATTCGGCCAACCGAGCGTGCAAGTCAGCATCTATCCGTTCCGCATGACAGACGCTAACATGGAACGCCACAAGTATTCTTACTACATCAACTTCTGGAAACAGCTGAAACCAGGTTATGACTACTTTACGGCGAATCATCAACCGCCGGGCGTTTCAGTTATCGGCGGCAATTATGTGATCGGTAAGCCGGTTGCGCCGACCACACAACCGCAGTTGGCATCAAACTACGCGCTCCCCGAGACAAAATAATTCCGATTCACCTGGTGCAATTTTGTGCCAGGTTTCGTTAGCTGTCAGGGGTTGTGTAGCAATCACAGTGACCACATCGTTAAGTGTGGTCTCTTCCTGAAAGTCAATTTCCACATCCTGGTCCAACAGTTTTGCCACTCCAAAAGGGGCTCGGCGGGTTATCCAATATAAATTGGTAGAACAAAACGCCATCACGTAACGCCCATCAGACAACAACATGTTGAACACCCCTTTCTCACGCAATTCCGCTGCAAGCTCAGTGATATAGCGAAACACTGCCTGCATGTTGCCTGGGGTTCGTGGATAACGCTGGGTCAGTTTATGAAGCAACCAGCAAAATGCTTGCTCGCTATCCGTCTCGCCAATAGGACGAAATGGCCCGGTATCAAGACTGCGATGGCCTTTGAGTTGGCCATTGTGAGCATAGGTCCAATTGCGCCCCCATAACTCACGAGTGAAGGGGTGAGTATTTTCCAGCGCGACTTTTCCGCGGTTCGCCTGACGAATATGCGCCACGACGGAACACGACTTGATGGGATAGTCCTGCACTAATTTAGCGATGGGTGAGTTAAAGCTGGGCTGCGGATCTTTAAACGTACGACAGCCTTTACCTTCATAGAAGGTTATTCCCCAACCGTCTTTATGCGGCCCTGTTCCTCCGCCACGCTGCACCAACCCGGTAAAGCTGAAGCAAATATCCGTTGGTACATTGGCGCTCATCCCTAGCAGTTCGCACATATTAACCTCCCACCACTTGAAACTACTCTCAGCTAACCCTCTCCCGATGGGAGAGGGAATGATCAGGCTAAGCCTTGACCATCTCTTTTTCGATAAGCTGGATCAGGATATGAATCACTTTGATGTGAATTTCCTGGATACGGTCCGCGTAACCGAAGTGCGGCACACGAATTTCGATATCCGCGCTACCGTCCATTTTGCCGCCATCTTTCCCGGTCAAGGTAATGACTTTCATGCCTTTAGCGCGAGCAGCTTCAATCGCTTTGATAACGTTACCGGAGTTACCCGAAGTAGAGATCCCCAATAACACATCGCCTTCACGCCCTACCGCTTCAATATAACGAGAGAAGATATAGTCGTAGCCAAAGTCGTTACTGACGCAAGAAATATGGCTGACATCGGAAATCGCGATTGCCGGATAACCCGGACGGTTTTCACGATAGCGGCCTGTCAGTTCTTCAGCGAAGTGCATTGCATCACAATGTGAGCCGCCGTTGCCGCAAGATAAAACTTTGCCACCGGCTTTGAAGCTATCAGCCAGCAGTACAGCCGCACGTTGGATTGCATGAATATTAGCGTCATCTTTCAGGAAGTTAGCCAGCGTTTCTGCCGCTTCATTCAATTCGTTACGAATAAGATCCTGGTACATGAGGATGTCCTTCAGTATTTTTCGATTGAGTAAACCCAAGCAGTTTACCGGATAGCGCGAGAAGCGCCATATCCTCCTGCTTTTGCTGTTCTGTGCGTTAACAATGTGAGCAAGGTTGTAATTATTTTGTGAAGATATTGCTAAAAAAAACCACATGAACTAAAACGAATACATCCAAGTGGTCAGACCTCCTACAAGCAAGGGAGTTTCCTTTATGTTGATTTTGAGTATTGTTGCAACGGTTGTTCTCCTCGGTGTGCTTTTCTATCACCAGGTCAATTTACTGCTCAGTAGCGCGATTTTGCTGGTGTGGACGGCAGCGCTCGGTTTTGCTGGTATCTGGTCTATATGGCTACTGGTTCCGTTGGCGATTATCCTGGTGCCGTTTGTCTTTACACCGATGCGTAAGTCTCTGATTTCCGCACCGGTATTCCGCAGCTTCCGTAAAGTTATGCCACCGATGTCGCGTACTGAAAAAGAAGCGATCGAAGCGGGTACGACCTGGTGGGAAGGCGATCTGTTCCGTGGTAAGCCTGACTGGGAAAAGTTACATAACTATCCGCAGCCAAAACTCACCGAAGAAGAACAAGCCTTTATCGATGGCCCGGTTGAAGAAGCCTGTCGCCTGGCGAATGACTTCCAAATTACACACGAAATGGCAGATTTGCCCCCAGAACTGTGGGCATATCTGAAAGAACATCGCTTCTTTGCGATGATCATTAAGAAAGAATATGGCGGCCTGGAATTCTCCGCTTACGCCCAGTCTCGAGTGTTGCAAAAACTGTCTGGTGTATCCGGGATCCTCTCGATCACCGTTGGGGTTCCTAACTCGTTAGGTCCAGGCGAATTGCTGCAACATTACGGCACCGAAGAGCAAAAAGATCATTACTTGCCACGTCTGGCTCGTGGGCAAGAGATTCCATGCTTTGCATTGACCAGCCCGGAAGCGGGTTCCGATGCGGGTGCAATTCCGGATACCGGCGTTGTGTGTATGGGTGAATGGCAAGGCCAACAAGTTCTTGGTATGCGTCTGACCTGGAACAAGCGTTACATTACGCTGGCACCTATCGCCACTGTTTTAGGGCTGGCGTTCAAACTGTCTGACCCGGAACATTTGCTGGGTGATGAAGAAGACCTTGGCATTACTTGTGCGTTGATCCCAACTCACACGCCTGGTGTAGAAATTGGTAAGCGCCACTTCCCACTTAACGTGCCATTCCAAAATGGACCGACCCGCGGCAAAGACATTTTCGTCCCTATTGATTACATCATTGGCGGTCCGAAAATGGCAGGTCAGGGTTGGCGTATGCTGGTGGAATGCCTGTCTGTTGGCCGTGGTATCACCCTGCCGTCTAATGCGACTGGCGGTCTGAAATCGGTCGCGATGGCTACGGGCGCTTACGCTCATATTCGTCGTCAGTTCAGAATCTCCATCGGTAAAATGGAAGGGATTGAAGAACCCCTGGCACGTATTGCAGGTAATGCGTATGTCATGGATGCCGCAGCATCACTGGTGACTTACGGCATTATGCTCGGTGAAAAGCCAGCCGTTCTGTCGGCTATTGTGAAGTACCACTGTACCCATCGCGGCCAGCGCGCCATTCTGGATGCAATGGATATTGTCGGCGGTAAAGGCATCATGCTGGGTAACTCCAACTTTGTGGCCCGTGCTTATCAAGGCGCACCGATTGCCATTACCGTAGAAGGCGCGAATATCCTGACACGTAGCATGATAATCTTCGGCCAGGGTGCGATTCGTTGCCACCCTTACGTCCTTGATGAGATGACTGCGGCACAAAACAATGACGTCAACGCCTTCGATAAGCTGTTGTTTAAGCACATCGGCCACGTTGGTAGTAATAAAATGCGCAGCCTGTGGCTCGGTTTGACCAACGGTCTTACCAGCGCCACACCGACCAAAGACGCCACCAAACGCTATTACCAGTATATGAACCGACTGAGCGCCAACCTGGCGTTGCTGTCAGACGTATCCATGGCCGTGTTAGGTGGCAGCCTCAAGCGTCGTGAACGCATCTCCGCCCGCCTTGGAGATGTATTAAGCCAGCTTTATCTCGCGTCTTCAGTCCTGAAACGCTATGACGATGAAGGGCGTAACGAAGCCGATTTACCGCTAGTTCATTGGGGCGTTCAGGATGCGTTGTATCAGGCAGAGCAAGCGATTGACGATTTGCTACGCAACTTCCCGAATGCGTTTGTCGCCGGCATACTGCGTGTGGTTATCTTCCCACTTGGCCGCCGTTACGACGCGCCTTCGGACAAACTGGACCATAAACTGGCGAAGATCATGCAGATCCCATCTGCTACCCGTTCCCGTATTGGTCGCGGCCAGTACCTGACGCCAAGCGAGTTCAACCCTGCGGGCCTGCTGGAAGAAGCATTGATGGACGTGATGGCAGCCGAGCCCATTCACCTGCGTATCTGCAAGGAAACGGGTCACAATCTGCCGTTCACTCGCCTGGATGAGCAAGCTAAACAGTGGCTGGCAGAAGGTAAAATCAACTCAGACGAAGCGGCTATCCTCACCAAAGCTGAAGCCAGCCGTCTGCGCAGTATCAACGTCGATGAGTTTGAGCCGGAGGAACTGGCAACCATGCCGGTAAAGGTGCCGGAAAAGCATCGTAAAATAGAAGCTGCATAAGCCCCTAAAAACCCCGTTCGCGGGGTTTTTTATTGCCCAACAAAAGCCAGTTAACTCATGCTAAAGTGAATGGAATATTGCTTATCTATGAGGCTTCCGATTGTGTCTGGTTTGAAAATTACCGTACTGCAACAACCGCTGGTCTGGATGGATGGCCCGGCAAACTTACGTCACTTCGATGTGCTGTTGGATAATATTCATGGCCGCGATCTGATTATCTTGCCAGAAATGTTCACCACTGGTTTTGCGATGGAGGCAGCCACACAGTCGCTTGCTGAAGAAGAGGTGATTGACTGGATGCAGTTTAAAGCCCAGCAGACTCAGGCAATGATTGCCGGAAGCGCCGCACTGCAAACCGAACGCGGAGCTGTGAACCGTTTTCTTCTGGTCCAGCCCGATGGCAAAGTTCATTTCTACGATAAACGCCATTTATTCCGCATGGCAGATGAGCATCATCATTACCAGGCTGGTATGGAGCGCGTCATCGTTGAGTGGCGCGGCTGGCGCATTCTGCCACAGGTCTGTTACGACTTACGCTTCCCGGTGTGGTCACGCAATCGAAACGACTATGATCTAGCGTTGTATGTTGCTAACTGGCCAGCACCGCGTTCCCTGCACTGGCAAAGCTTGCTGGTCGCCCGAGCCATTGAAAACCAGGCTTATGTTGCGGGTTGCAACCGTGTCGGCACCGACGGCAACGGGCATCATTACCGTGGTGACAGCAAGATTATTAGCCCACAGGGTGAAATTCTGGCAAATGGTGAAGCTCACCAGGCAATGCGCCTCGACGCTGATTTATCGCTCATTGCGTTGCAGGAATACCGCGAGAAGTTCCCAGCCTGGCAAGACGCAGACCCGTTTAGTCTGTAACGCCTTCAACTCCCCCGATATGTCGACCACGACCAGGGGGAGATCAAAAACGGCAGGTGATAATGCCCGCCGTTTTGCGAGATAACAAAATCAATTTGCGCACTGGGATACAGCGTTTCCCTGTGCGTTGCAGCAAAATACTGGCCGATTTCCGCCGTCAGGCGATAACGCCCGGCAGCCAGTGTAGGCAGGCCAAAATCGTTCAGCCGCCCATCTGCATCCGTAACGCCTTGCGCAATAACGTCCCAGCGTTCTCCAACCAGCCATTCAAGCCGAATCACCACATCAACTGCAGGTTTCCCCAGCGCAGTATCAAGAATATGCGTACTCAATTGGCTCATTGTGCAAACACTCCTTTCAGGCGTAATAACGTAATTTGGCGCAGTTGCTCCAACGTTTCTGACTCTTCGTCTGCCGGGGAATGATTCAGGCGGCGATGAAGCTCGCTGAGGATTTCATTACCGCTACGCCCTTTAGCGCGAATCAAAAACACTCTCCCAAACAGCGCTTCATATTTCGCATTGCCTTGTGCCAGTGCGAGCGCTAATGCGCTGTTTTGCGTATCTACAGCGGATTGTTCATCCTCAGACAGCTCCGCGTCTTTACCCTCTCCCTGCCCTTTCTCACCAATACGTGGATGTGCGGTGAGCGCTTGATTCAGCTCATCGTTTCCCCAGGCGTGAGTCAATTGCACGGCATGTTGCATTAGTATGTCGACCGTCTGGTAAGGACGCCCGGCGACCAGGCTTTCAGCCCAGGCTGAAATTGCAACGCAGGGGGTAACCAGGCTAAAGGCTTCGCTTTCGGGTGCCTCGTTAAATTCAGTCAGTATATTTTTCGAAGCAAGAGCGATGACCGTCTGCGCATAGGCCTGCACCGCTAGCATGATATCGGCTTCACGCACCGATTCTGCCGGATGGTGGCTAATCCCGCGCCCACAGCGCACAAACAGCATCCCTACCTGCCAGCATTGCGCAATAGCAATGGCATCATGCCCCGCGCCACTTGGCAAAGATAAACTGCGTCCTTGCACAGCGGTTACGGCTGAACCTAAATACTGCTGCAAACGGGTATCGCACGGTGTGGCGGGAATCGAATAGTAAGTCTGCGCACTGAAAACAACGCCTCGTTGGGCACCTATTCGATGCGCCTCGCTTAACAAATTTTCCAGCAATTCCTCGAGGTCTGAATCCCGAGGGCTGCGGATATCCAGAGTAAGTTGAACCTCGCCAGGAATGACATTTGCTGCTCCAGGTAAACATTGCAGTGAACCCACTGTTGCAACAATGTCCGGGCTGTATGTGCGCGTCGCGCTTTCAACGTAAGTCATCCAGGCCGCAGCGGCAGCAAGCGCGTCTTTACGAATCATCATCGGCACCGTACCCGCATGCCCTGCTTCACCCATAAAGCTGCATTTCAAACGGCGAGCGCCATTGATAGCTGTCACCACACCCAGCGCCAGATTCTCCTGCTCCAGTACCGGTCCTTGCTCAATATGCAATTCAAGGTAGGCGCTAAATTCTTCCGCACCCCGGGCAGCACTTCGAATACGTGAGGGGTCAAAACCTGCATTGACCAGGGCTTGCGCCACATTCGTACCCGCAGCATCTTCACACGCCAGCCAGTTATCAGGCCAGGTACCGGTAACCCCACGACTGCCTAAGAGGGTTATGCCAAAGCGGGTGCCTTCTTCATCGCCAAAGCCCACAATTTCAATGGCTTGCTCTAATTTAATATCGTGTTGATACAAGAACGAGACGACTTCCAGCGCGGCTAACACACCGAGCATGCCATCGTAGCGCCCGGCATTACGTACGGTGTCCAGATGCGAGCCCAGTAAAATAGCCTGAGCACCTTCTCTTGTCCCTTCATAGCGCCCGCAAATATTGCCCACTGAATCCTGCCAGGTGGTCATACCGATTTGTTCCATCCAACCGGCAACCAAATAATTCGCACGCAGATGTTCAGGTGAAAGATAGACGCGAGTGAGCAGGCCAGGCGTTTCGCTGATTTCAGCCAGTTCATCTGCCCGTTGCATCACGCGGTGTGCAGCAATGCTGGCCTGCGTGGCATCCATCGCATGTTTTACCATCAGCTAATTTCCTGAGCGTAGACATCCCAGGCGGCCTGCATCGCAGCCCCTTGCGTCGTTTTTAAGCCCAGGCGATTAAGCACCGCTTCAAGCGCGGTGAGTGTTTGCAGTACACAATCTTTACGCGCGTTATATCCCATGGTGCCGATTCGCCAGATTTTTCCTTGCAGCGGGCCAAACGAGGTGCCGATCTCGATATGGAAATCGTCGAGCAGCATTTTGCGCACTTCTTCACCGTGAACCAGGGATGGAATCACAACGCCCAGCACGTTGTTCATTTTGTGTTGCAGATTGCCAAAGGTTTCCAGGCCCATGCCCTGGATCCCCGCAACAAGAGCACGCCCGTGCAGTTCATGGCGAGCAATCCCGACATCCAGCCCTTCTTCCAGAATAATGCGCGCGCATTCGCGGGCGGCGAATAACATACTGGTCGCTTCGGTGTGGTGGTTAAGGCGTTCTGGCCCCCAGTAATCCATCACCATGCCAAGATCGAAATAATTTGAGTAGATCATCTCGTCATCACCATCCTGATGCGCAGAAGTACGAATGCCCTCTTCTACACATTTACGGCGGCGAATCACCTCTTCCATTTGCGGACTGAGGGTTATCGGTGAACTACCTGACGGACCACCGAGGCACTTCTGCAATCCAGCAGAGACAGCATCCAATCCCCAGGCATCGGTTTCCAGGGCGTTACCGCCGAATGATGCCGTCGCATCGGTATAAAACAGAACACCATGACGGCGGCAAATTTCGCCCAGTTCCGCCAACGGCTGTAGCATGGTGGTAGAGGTATCACCCTGAACGGTCAACAACAAACGCGGTTTAACCGTTTTAATAGCATCTTCGATTTGCTCAGGGGTAAATACTTCCCCCCATGGCACTTCAATGGTGTGAACCTCAGCACGACAACGCCGCGCAATTTCACACAGTAAATGCCCGAAACGCCCAAATACCGGCACCAGAACTTTGTCCCCAGGGCGAATAGCCGACAGCAAAATAGCTTCGATACCTGAGCGAGAAGTCCCATCCACCAGCATCGTCCAACGGTTTTGCGTGCGGAAAAGCTCACGATACAACACCATCACTTCATTCATATATCCGGTCATGACTGGGTCATATTGCCCAATCAACTGGCTCGCCATCGCCCGCAAAACGCGAGGATCAGCATTGATTGGCCCGGGGCCCATTAATAAGCGGTGCGGCGGATTAATTTGCGCGAAGTGCTGAATATCGAACATGGCATTTCCTTTAATTCATCATGAAACAAAAGATTCTTATTAAAATATTCTGCAACTAATGTGCCACTCATTTTCGCTAAAGACAAAGGAAGAAAATGCCAGCATTGGGGTTGATGATGAACCAGAATGATTCACTGAATGTGTGCAAATGCACCATCAGGATGCGTTAACGTTGCTCCAGCTCATCAAGCTCAGAATACAATTGCGCAATATGATGGATACGCTGGCGGCCTGTCGTTAACGCTTCATGCAGAACGGCGTTGGACAATAGATTCACGAGGCTCATCGCGCTGCTGTAACTGTCGAATGCGGAAACGCTATCGAGCGGTGCAGCAAAGTGCCAGCGGCAGTATGGCGCCAGACCTGAACCCTGCGCTTCGCTCATCACCAACAATGGGATCTGGCGCTGGTGCAGATTAGCCAGCAGCGGTTTGATGATGCGCGGCCGCCGACGAAAAGCGACCGCGACAACGCAATCCTGCTCGCTGATATCCACCACGTCTTCTGCCAGCGTCTGGCCTGGCTGCGGCAACAAATAGACATCGCTACGAATCTGTAATAACTGCTGGCGCAAGTGCATAGCGACAGGCCATGAATTTCTTAATCCAATGATAAAAATGCGTTTTGAGGAAGTGAGCGCCGTGACGACATCTGCAAACTGTTGCGTATCAAGCAAGCTTATCCACTGCGTCAGATTAGCCATTTCCTGTTTGTAATGCCGTGCTAATAACGTGTTACCTTGTACCGCATCGCGGTTTTCCGTCAACGGCATTCCGCTCTGGCGCAGGGTACGCAGCTCCTCACGCATATCTTTATAACGGTCGTAACCGAGGCGTTTAAATAAACGGCTTACCGTGGCTTTCGATACACCTGAAAGGCGGGCGAGCTCGGCACTGTTGTAGCTAATCAGGTCATCAAAATGATCGACAATAAACGCTGCAACACGCTGTTCTTGCGGAGAAAGCTGCTCGTATGTCGCTCTCAAGCGCTCATCTAATTGTTTCATTGCGGCCTCTGTAACTTTTGTTTCACCCGAGCCTGGCACAGTGAAACTCACTGCGTCAACCTGGAACATCTCTTGCTTGGAGATAACCCCGGGCTTCCGTTTTGAGAGATAAAATGATGATGCAAAGCAATATGGCCCCTTCGGGCATGGCCGTCACCCCGCACCATTTGGCCAGTGAAACCGCATTATCCGTATTACGTCATGGCGGTGATGCAATCGAAGCGATGGTAGCGGCAGCAGCAACGATTGCCGTGGTATATCCCCATATGAATGGCATTGGTGGTGATGGTTTCTGGCTGATTGTGCCGCCAGAGGGCGAACCTATTGCCATTGACGCCAGCGGGGCTGCGGGCTCGCTCGCCTGCCTGGAGTTTTACGCAGGTGAGCAATCTATTCCTCAACGCGGGCCCAAATCCGCGCTAACCGTACCGGGTACTCTCAGCGGTTGGGACGAAGCGCTAAAAATCGCCGCACAACTGGGCGGCGGGCAATTGCCGCTTTCGCGTTTACTGGCTGATGCCATTCGTTATGCGGCAGACGGTATCCCAGTCACACAATCTCAGGCGCTGGCGACTCACAGCAAATATAACGAACTGGTCAATGTTGCCGGTTTTGCTGAGACTTTTTTAGAAAAGGGTGAAGTGCCACGCGTGGGTAGTCGCTTCACTCAGCCGCGATTAGCCGAAACGCTGACCCGTTTAACTATTGAAGGTCTGGATAGTTTTTATCGTGGGCCGCTAGCAGCGCTAATAGCTAAAGAGCTGGCTGATTTAGGTATGCCTGTAAACTTGCAAGATCTTGCCGCTCAACGCGCTAAACGCCGTATTCCTCTGCATCTGAGCCACCAGCAGGGGGATATTTACAACATGACACCGCCAACTCAGGGCCTGGTTTCGCTAGCCATTCTCGGGATCACCGATAATCTGGATATGGCGCAGGCCGATGAGACACAAACGGTGCATCGTATTGTCGAAGCCACCAAAAAAGCGTTTGCGTTACGCGACCAGTACATCACCGATCCACGCCATATCACCACGTCGATTCAAAGCCTGCTGGAGGCTGCGCCGCTCGCTGCGCTGGCTGCTGAAATTGATGACACCAAAGCCGCTGACTGGGGAACCGGCAAAGGCCCGGGTGACACAGTCTGGATGGGCGTGATTGATAGCAGCGGCCTCGCCGTCTCGTTTATTCAAAGTATTTATCACGAGTTTGGTAGCGGTGTGGTGCTGCCCAAAAGCGGCGTGCTTTGGCAAAACCGTGGCGCAGCCTTCAGCCTCAAACCTGAAAGTTTGTTAAGCCTTGCCCCTGGTAAGCAACCGTTCCATACCCTGAACCCTGCAGCTGCGCGCCTTGCCGATGGAAGAACCCTGGTTTATGGCTCGATGGGAGGCGATGGACAACCGCAAACTCAGGCAGCCATTTTTACTCGCCATGTGATTCAGGGCATGCCGTTACAGGAGGCGGTAACTGCCCCGCGTTGGTTACTGGGTAGAACGTGGGGGCAAGCCTCGGACAGCCTGAAATTAGAAGCCAGATTTAGCCCCGAAACCTTCGAAGCCTTGCGCAAGTTAGGCCACGACGTAGAAACCTTGCCTGATTTTAGCGAAGCGGTTGGCCATGCAGGCGCTATTGTGCGCCACACCAACGGCATGCTTGAAGGTGCGTACGATCCACGCAGTAACGGCAGCGCCGCAGGGTTTTAAGGGATAAAAGATGACAGCAAAAACTTTCGACTGGCCTGCTTACATCCAGTTAATGGAACAACTTCTCAACGTTCCACTTGATGATGTACGCCGCAAAGAACTTGAAGTGCAATTAACACGCATGGCCGCGCTGGCCGAACCCCTGTTGGATTTTCCGCTACCGCAACGCCAGGAAGTCGCCGGGGTTTATAAATTATGACCCCATTAACCATTCGTGAAATTCAGCAAGGTTTGGCCTGCGGTGAATTTTCTGCCAGCGAACTGGCGCAACTTACGCTGGCCAAAATAGAGCAATCAAATCCTGAAATTAATGCTTTTACTGAAATCACCACCCAGCGTTTGTTGCAAGAAGCCAGCATCATTGACCAACGGCGTGCTAGCAAAGAAGCACTTCCCCCGCTAGCTGGTGTGCCTTATGCGGTAAAAAATCTCTTTGATATTGAAGGTATAACAACACTTGCGGGTGCGGAGCTTTTTAGTATGCAGCCACCCGCGAGCGAAGATGCTTTCGCCATCAAACAGCTGAACAAGGCCGGAGCGATGCTTTCTGGTGCACTGAATATGGATGCCTACGCCTATGGATTTACGACTGAAAATAGCTATTACGGAGCAACCCGAAACCCGCACGATATAACGCGAATTGCCGGTGGTTCATCCGGTGGGTCTGCCGCCGCCGTGGCCGCCGGAATGGTGAATTTTACCTTAGGTACCGACACCAACGGCTCGATTCGTGTACCGGCCTCTCTGTGCGGCGTATTCGGACTCAAACCGACGTTCGGACGTTTATCGCGCAGTGGTAGCCAGCCTTTCGTTGCCAGTCTCGACCATATCGGCCCACTTGCCCGCAACGTTGATGATTTAGCTCAGGTATACGATGCGCTTCAGGGAATTGATACCGCCGACCATTTTCAGTCTGCTCGTGGCGTGGAACACGTCGCCAATAAACTCGAACAGAACACTCATTTTCGCTGTGCGGTGTTAGGTGGTTTTTTTAATGACTGGTGTGATGATGAAGCCAAAGCCGCAGTGGCAAAAGTGGCGCACTCACTTGAAGCGCTTGAATGCATTACACTGCCAGAAGCAGAATTAGCGCGCTCGGCGGCATTTTTGCTCTCTGCTGCCGAAGGTGGAAATCATTATTTGCCTGCCCTGCGTGAGCATGCAGAACGCTTTGAATTAAATTCCCGCGAACGCCTCCTGGCTGGCGCGATGACACCATCAGCCTGGTACACTCAGGCGCAACGTTTTCGCGCATGGTTTCGCGATAAAACGCTGCCACTTTTCGAAAGGTTTGATCTCCTTATCGCCCCTGCAACCCCGACGAGCGCCACATTGATTGGCCAACAAACCATGCGCATTAACAAGACAGATTTACCTGTAAAAGCCAGTATGGGGATGCTGACACAACCTATTTCCTTCCTCGGTTTTCCCGTCGTCACTGTGCCACTAGTGACGGCAAGCGGTAATCCTATGGGCGTACAATTAATCGCGCCGCCATGGCGGGAAGATATTTGTTTGCAGGCGGCCCATCTACTTGAAATACAGGGTATGCTGGTCGGGAAATCCCACCAGGTAAGGTAAATATTATGATGCGTGACAATATTGATCGCCCAGCAATCGTCAATGAGGTGAGTGCTGCATTTTACCGCTACGAACAGGCGCTAATTAGCAACGATGTTGCAGTGTTAGATGAATTATTTTGGGCTGACGCTCGCACTGTTCGCTATGGCGCTTCGGAAAATCTGTATGGGATCGAAGAGATCAGAGCATTCAGGAACACCCGTTTGCCACAAGGGCTGGAAAGGCTTTTGCAAAATACTACCATCACAACCTACGGCGATGACATGGCGGTTGCCAGTACTGAATTTACCCGCGAAGGCAGTGATAAGATTGGCCGCCAGATGCAAACATGGGTGAAGTTCCCCTATGGATGGCGCATTGTCGCGGCACACGTCAGCATGATGGGCTAAAACTGTGCGGGTAAACAATGTTTCACCCGCCATGCAATTCATCCTTTAAACGGATGCGTTTTCACCCAGTGCTCGGCAATATCCTGCCGACGGCAAATCCACACGTCGTCATGTTGTTGCACATGATCCAGAAAACGCTGTAGAGCTCTGAAACGACCTGGCCGCCCTAACAAACGGCAATGCATGCCAATAGACATCATTTTCGGTGCCGTTTCTCCTTCCTCGTACAACACATCAAAGCTGTCTTTGAGATAAGTATAAAACTGCTCGGCGGTATTAAAACCCTGAGCGGTGGCAAAGCGCATATCGTTAGCATCAAGGGTATACGGCACCACCAGGTGCGGTTTTATGGAACCGTCACTGCGGGTTATTTCACTCCAGAATGGCAGGTCATCGCCGTAATAATCACTGTCGTAGAGGAAGCCGCCGTTTTCTGCCACCAGCCGACGCGTGTTCGGGCTATCCCGGCCGGTATACCACCCGAGTGGTTTGCTGCCGAATAAATCCTCCAGAATTTCGATCGCCTGATGCATGTGCTGGCGCTCTGTTGCTTCATCAAGATTTTGATAGTGGATCCAGCGCCAGCCGTGGCTTACCACGTCATAATCCGCCGCTTTTATTGCTTCAACGATTTCAGGATTACGCGCCAATGCCATTGCCACGCCAAAAATACTCATGGTCAGGCCGCGTTTTTGGAACTCATTGTGAATGCGCCAAAACCCGGCACGCGAACCATACTCGTAAAGTGAATCCATCGACATATGCCGATCGGGGAAACTGGCGGCTCCGATGATGTCAGAAAGGAATTGCTCAGAACCACTGTCGCCATGCAGAACGTGGTTTTCACCGCCCTCTTCGAAATTAAGCACAAACTGCACGGCAATTCTTGCGTTATTCGGCCACTGCGCGTGTGGCGGTCTGCCCGCGTAGCCTTTCATGTCACGCGGATAGTTCTCAGTAAAGTGATAGCTTTTGGCTTTCATTTCTTCATTCATGGTCCGGTTCCTTATGAGCCGAGCCAGAAGATCAACTCAGCATATCAAAGCAGCCTGATAACGGCTTTTTATTGGGATACGCGAGGTCGCCGTGCTTACTGGTTCCGAGTCCAAGTGCAATGAGGGATTCCACCATTTTCACCGCTGCCGTGACGCCATCAATCACCGGAACACCCAGCTCGGAAGTTAATTCACGGGCAAGATTGGCCATCCCCCCACAGCCCAGCACGATGGCTCCGCTGTTATCTTCTTTTATGGCTTGTATACAACGTTCGCGTACCTTCATCTGAGCAAGACCCGTGCCATCTTCTAAAGCGAGTACCGGTAAGTCGATTGCATGCAGTGCTGCACAGTGATGTTCAAAGCCATATTGCCGTAGTAAATGGCGCGCGATGATCACTGTGCGTGGCAATGTGGTCACGATGGAAAAACGCGTCGCAACAAGCGTTGCCATATGCATTGCCGCTTCGGCGATGCCAATAACCGGCCCAGTTGCGAGTTCACGCGCTGCCAGCAAACCCGGATCGCCGAAACAGGCGATGACATGGCCGCTTGCACCCTGCTCTTTGCCAAGCTTGATTTGCTCAAGCACGCCAATTGCGGCAATTGCCTCATCAAAATGGCCTTCTATAGACTCCACACCTTGCGATGGGCAGACCGCGATGATTTCACTGGAAGGTGCGGCTACGCTACGTGCGGCTTGCGCGATGGTGTGCGTCATCGCCACGTTAGTATTAGGGTTAATAACCTGAATCAAATGTTTCGTCATATTCGCTCCTGTGTACTTTTTACCTTAAGGTTGAGCACCATTCCTGGGCATTGCGGTGATTCATCGCACCATAAAAATGCGAGACCTCCCTCAGTATCACTCCACAAACCCCGGAATTAGCCGCAACGCTGTCATTGCTGCTTTAAAAATGAAACCTGGCCTGGTTAATGCAACGAAAGTTGCAGACATTCCGTCAGCATCTGTTTTTAAAGGAGCAGATTTCATGCCAAACATTGAACACACCACAACTAATGCCATGTCCGATAGCGCCAACGCCAGGTACAGCCCTCGGCTGTGTAACGATGATCTGGCTCCAACGCGTCAACAGACCTGGTCCTGGTACAATATTTTTTCTTTCTGGATGTCCGATGTGCACAGCATGGGCGGTTATGTTGTAGCCGCCAGCTTCTTCACACTGGGATTAGCAAGTTGGCAGGTTCTGCTTTGCCTGCTGATCGGGATTTGCATCGTGCAGCTTTGCGCAAATCTGGTAGCAAAACCTAGCCAGATGGCGGGAGTGCCTTATGCGGTAATTTGCCGTCAGGCATTTGGCGTTTTCGGTGCCAACATTCCTGCGGTGATCCGGGGATTAATCGCTTTCGCCTGGTACGGAATACAAACCTATCTGGCAGCTAACGCCCTGATGTTGGTTATGCTTAAATTCTGGCCCTCACTTGCGCCCATGACCACAGGGCATTTCCTCGGTCTTTCGCACCTCGGATGGGTCTGCTTTGGCATCATGTGGGTGTTGCAAGCGATGGTGTTCTGGCACGGAATGAATGCTATCAAACGGTTTATAGATATTGCCGGCCCTGCCGTTTATATCGTCATGATGGCGCTGGCCGGTTGGATTCTGTATCAGACAGGATTTGATGGAATTTCATTTACACTTGCCAGCAAACAACTCACTTCTGGCGAACAGGCGTGGCAAATGCTTACCGCCACCGCACTGGTTGTGTCTTATTTCTCCGGCCCGCTGCTGAACTTTGGTGACTTCTCCCGCTACGGCAAAAGCATG
>DASXXQ010000042.1:0-1607 GCA_036502985.1 Buttiauxella sp. | reverse complement strand
TTTTTTCAACCGCAGCGGAGGGCAAGCCTCATTCGATAAACGGTGCATGCGGTAGTGCTGATGCCGTCCCGACAAGCGTTCAGCCGAGCACCAATCTCTGCTCGGCCGGAACGGCTAGTTCGGTTACGGGGAGCGGTCCTTGGTCTTGGAGTTGCCACGGCTCAAGGGGCGGCTCAACGGCGCAGTGCTCGGCTCCTTATGGCGCGCCACCCCCGCCGGTTCTGATGTTGAGCTTCTCTCCGCCAAATCCTTCCCTCCCGGAAACCTCGCCATTGGGTACGATTGTAGCCACAGTCACCGCAGCCTGGAGCGATGGAAGCGCCTTTACTGGCGCATTGGGATTTGCCGGGCCTTATTTTGATGATGGTGGCACGTTTGCGCTTTCGGGCAATAAGGTCGTCGTGAGCCCTCTTGGGATGGGTCTTCTTGCTGATGGCGGCACTACTCAGTTTGTGACCATCAACGCAGTTCAATAATTTGAAAAATACAAAATGGGTCGCCGAACACCTGTACATAGGGTTCGTGGCGCTGCTGTTGTCGTTCTCATGCGCTGTCGCGCAATCGACATCGAGTAATCTGGCTATAACAGTCACCCCCTCGGCCGCTAATATGTCGCCGCCGACTGGCTATACTGCGGGAAACCTGTACGCTGAGGACAATTTCAGTTCAACTTCGCTAGACACGACGAAGTGGAATAATAATGAAGGCGCTTACGCATATGGTAGAGCAGGGAACAACGGAAGTCTTCCTGCCCCGTACTCGGCTCAGAATTCTGGGAGCTTTTTTGTAGAATATTTTGATCCATACCCATATGGGTACAGTACTCAGCTTGTTGCGGGCCAAACATCATTACAAAGAGTTACAGCCAACTGCGGAACAGAGCCCCAATGTTTACTTATGACTGCCACGCAAAATACACATTTTAGTCCGTTCTATTGGGCCACTTCTGCGCTATCCAGTTATTCTACTGGAACAAATTTCCCCAGCATGCGCCTAACGGGCTGCACGAATGCTTGTTATTTTCAGATTAGATCACAGATGCCGGACGCTCGATATGGTATGTGGCCTGCCATTTATTTTCTTGGTGATGGCTCTGCCTGCGCTGGGCAAGGCAATTGTGATGAAACTGATCTACATGAGGGTGGCTTTGTCACCACAAATGGTAGTGCTGCCGCGAATACGCTTATCCATAGTAATTGCCTCTGGGCATCAGGATGTAATAATGTTGGAAAGACGTTTACCTCTCCTTCTGATTTATCGACTGGTTATCATATCTATGGCGCAGAATATGTTCCTGGGCAAAGATGGTCTACTTATTTTGATGGAACTATAGTTGGGCAATGGGCAACAAATTGTACTGGGTTGGTTAATTGTACGACGAGTAGCTTTGTACCAAGTCATGATTATGAAGTGATTATAGATTTTGAAGTCGCGTGCGGCACTGGTGAAACTGGATGTAGCTCGCCGAGTGGCTTCCGCACCACAACTGACGGAGTCCATAATGGCCCGTACTTCTATTACATCAACGATGTGCAACTTTATCGTAAGTAAGATTGCGAGAACATGGTAACCCGAGTAGGTGGCGGCTTCAGCAACAACTCCGGTGC
>DASXXQ010000041.1:0-22428 GCA_036502985.1 Buttiauxella sp. | reverse complement strand
CGCCAGTTTTTATACTGGTAACTGGTGCCTGGAATATTGACCGGCTCCGCCATGCCCAACCAATCTTCCGGTTGCAAACCCAATAAAGCACTGTTGCTATCGGCAATATAACGCTGCATTCCGCGATTAAGCGTGGAGGTCATCGCCATCAGCGATGCTTTATGTCCTGCGCGTTTTGGCAAACAACCATACGCATGCAAGCCATCCAACAACCCTTGTTTAGCGCGCTCGCGATCCTGATACAACTCAGCCAGCATTTCATCATCGGGATAAAGGCCAAGCGTTTTACCCAGCGCCAAATCACCGCTTTCCCAGTAACCACGCAGCGTCGGTAAATCGTGAGTGGTCGCTACCGCCATCGACTGTTTTGGCCAGGCTTTAGGTGCACGGAATTGTTTCTCGTTGTCGTGCTCGAAATAGAGCACTTTGTACGAGTAAACACCGCTGTCGCGCAGCTTGCCGACAATCTCAACCGGAACCGTACCCAAATCTTCGCCGATCACCATGCAATTGTGACGCTTACTTTCCAGCGCCAGAATCGACAGCAGGTCATCAACCGGATAATGCACGTAGGCGCCTTTGTCTGCCGTTTCACCGTAAGGTATCCACCACAAACGCAGCATCGACATCACATGGTCTATACGCAGCGCACCGCAGCTCGTCATATTTGAACGCAACAGTTCGATAAACGGCTGATAGGCGCGTGCGGTAATCACATGCGGGTCCATAGGTGGCAAGCCCCAGTTCTGGCCAAGAGGGCCAAGAATATCCGGCGGTGCACCAACAGACGCTTTCAGGCAGTACAGTTCACGGTCACACCAGGTTTCCGAGCCACCTTCTGCCACGCCAACGGCTAAGTCGCGATACAGGCCAATTGGCATTTTAAAACTTTGGCTGGTTTGCCAGCACATTTCGAACTGCACGTACGCCAAATATTGCAGCCACAGGTAGAAATTCACTTCGTCGCTGTGTTCCGTGCAAAACACTTTTACTTCTGGGTTATGTGCGTCGCGGAAACCTTCCGGCCAAACCGGCCAGCCCCAACGCATTTCATCTTCTTTAACTTGATAAGCATGCAGCGCGTCAAATGCCGCCTGGTAATAGAGGCTATTACCACCTTCCTGCACAAACTTCTGGAAGGTAACAACTTGCTCGTCGCGCGCACCGCGCAGGGAAAACTGTTTCCACGCCATGCGAAGTGCGGCAATCTTCAGAACCGTCACGGTAGAATAATCTACCCACTGTGCATCCCGTGCCTCTTTCAGGGCCGCCTGCGTGGTAGGCATTTTCCACCACGTCTGCGCTTCGTCACTAAGCAAGAAATCATCGACCGCATTCACGTCGATATAAATCACGTTTAACCAACGGCGAGATGACGGGCTATATGGGCTGGCACTTTCAGGATTGGCTGGGTACAACGCGTGAATCGGGTTCAGACCGATAAACGAACCACCCCGCTTTGCCACATCCACCAGCATGCGCTGCAAGTCACCGAAATCACCAATCCCCCAGTTATGGGCGGAGCGTAAGGTGTAGAGCTGAACACATGCGCCCCACAGTTTTTCATCGCGCAGCAGTGCCGCAGATTCATAACAACGTTTTGGTGCCACAATCACGCGGCATTGCCAGTGATGCTCATTCTGGCTGACCGTGAGATCGTGATAACCTTCCGGCAATGCCGCAGGCAGAGCCAGCTTTTTACCCGCCAGTGCATGCCCTTTGTGCTGCTTGCCGTCTTCGGTGGTCAACTGCCAGCTATAATCGCCATTTCCTTCCAATACCGTCGCCATGCGCGTACCAGAAGTAAACACCAGGACATTGGCCACCGGCGTTACCGCCACCTTTTTCAAGGTGGCAGGACGGCTCATGGCCTCCAGCAAACGCTGCTTGGTATCCGCAGGAATTGCCTGCGGTTTGCCGTGGGCGTTAATGTAGTTTGGGCTAATTCCCGCCTCCAGGGCGGCGTTATCAAGACGTTTGCTGTCCATCGCGTTCCCTTAGCGTTTTGCCTGCCAGATACGTTGCTGATAATCACGAATGGAGCGGTCTGAGCTAAACATACCGCAACGCGCCGTGTTAAGAATGGCAGCACGCGTCCAGGCTTCCTGGTCGAGATACAACGCATCCGCGAGTTTCTGAGCTGCCGCATAAGCGGTGAAATCTGCCATCACTAAATACGGGTCGCCACCTTCTTTGCCGATGCTGTGCAGCATCTGGTCGAAAGCGTGTTTGTCACCCTCGGCGTAAATGCCTTTCTCCAGCTCTTTAAGCACAGCATCCAGCACTTTGTCTTTTTTACGCCATTTCACCGGGTCATAACCTTTGGCTTTGAGAGCCTTCACTTCTTCCACGGTATGACCAAAGATAAAGATGTTTTCTTCACCGACTTTCTCGGCGATTTCCACGTTCGCGCCGTCCAGTGTACCAACGGTCAACGCGCCATTCAGAGCCAGCTTCATATTGCCGGTGCCAGACGCTTCTTTACCTGCGGTAGAGATTTGCTCGGAGATATCAGCCGCCGGGATCATCACTTCTGCTGCAGAAACACAGTAATCCGGCAGGAACACCACTTTCAGTTGGTCACCCACAACCGGATCGTTGTTGATTGCGTGCGCAACTTTGTTAATGGCGAAGATAATGTTTTTCGCCAGGTAGTAACCCGGTGCGGCTTTTGCACCAAACAGATACACACGCGGCACACGAGCAGCCTTCGGATTTTCACGAATTTCTTTGTACTGAGCCAGAATGTGCAGCAGGTTCAGGTGCTGGCGTTTGTATTCATGCAGACGTTTAATTTGCACGTCAAACAACGCATCAGGGCTTATCACAATACCGGTACGGGCTTTCACAAACGCAGCCAGCTTCACTTTGTTCTGGTATTTGATCTCGCGGTATTCCTTATGGAATTTCGCGTCATCCGCGTATTTTTCCAGTCCTTCCAACACATCCAGATCGTTAGCCCACTCTTTCTTAAGCTTTTTGTCGAGCAACGCGGCCAGAGCCGGATTGCACTGTTTGATCCAGCGACGCGGCGTAATGCCGTTGGTGACGTTATGGAATTTGTTCGGCCACAACTGGTGATATTCAGGGAACAGATCTTTCACCACCAGATCGGAGTGCAGCGCTGCCACACCGTTTACCGCAAAACCACTGACCACACACATATTCGCCATGCGAACTTGTTTGTTGTGGACCACAGCCAGTTTCGCCCACACGGCTTCATCCCCAGGCCAGGTTTTTTCTACCAGCTTTTTAAAGCGGGCATTAATTTCGTTGATGATCTGCATATGGCGCGGCAACAAAGCTTTCACCAGCTTCTCGTCCCAGCACTCCAGCGCTTCAGGCATCAGGGTATGGTTGGTATAAGCGAAGGTTTTGCTGGTAATAGCCCAGGCGTCATCCCAGCTCATTTGATGCTCGTCGATGAGCACGCGCAGCAGTTCAGGGATCGCGATAGTAGGATGGGTGTCGTTAAGCTGAATCACTTCGTAATCAGCCAGTTCCTTAAGCTTGCGACCCGCCAGGTGATGACGACGTAAAATATCGCCCACGGAGCACGCACACTGGAAATATTGCTGCATCAGGCGCAGTTTCTTGCCCTTCAGGTGGTTGTCGTTCGGGTAAAGTACTTTAGTCAGTTTTTCAGCGTCGATACCCTGTTGTTCTGCTTTCAGGAAATCGCCATCATTAAATTTGGTTAAATCAAACGGGTGAGCATGCTTTGCCTGCCACAAGCGCAGAGGTTGCGACACACCGTTGCGGTAGCCAATAACCGGCAGATCCCAGGCCTCGCCGTGGAAAATAAACGCCGGTTCCCAGCGAATATTCTTGCCGTCTTTAATCACTTTTCCGCCGACGCCAACTTGTACGTCGAGCGCAGAGTTGTGTTGGAACCACGGATAGCTGCCGCGCTTCCAGTCGTCCGGCGCTTCCATTTGATGACCATCGTTGAAGGACTGGCGGAACAGACCATACTGGTAATTCAAGCCGTAACCTGTTGCCGACTGGCCGACTGTCGCCATGGAATCCAGGAAACACGCCGCAAGACGACCCAATCCACCGTTACCCAGCGCTGGGTCGGTTTCTTCTTCCAGAAGATCGGTCAAATTGATATCGAACGCTTTAAGTTCATCCGCGACATCCTGATACCAACCCAGGTTCAGCAAATTGTTACCCGTCAGGCGACCAATCAAAAATTCCATAGAGATGTAGTTTACGTGGCGCTGATTCTTTTCAGGCTTAGCGACAGGCTGAGCCGCCAATAACTCTGCCAATGCACCACTAACAGCGTGCCACCACTGATGCTGATTCATTTCGGAAGCTGATTGCAGCCCATAACGCTGCCACTGACGTGTCAGTGCAGCCTGGAATTGTGCTTGATTGAAGGTCGTCTGTGACATAGGGGCTCGGGTCCTGTGATGTTCTAATTTCATTACCCGCCAGTTTGACGGGTGGCCAGGGCTAATTCCTCATCCCGCAGGGGATTAGGGAGGGAGGAGTAGCGGGGAGTAGCTAAAAATGTGATCGCCACCACGTAAAGTTAGCCTCTTTGGTCCAAAATACCCACCAGCCTTGGGCCTTCGGACTTTGACCTCAACAATTTCAATTTCTATTCATCTATTGAATAGAATTGTGACCAGGAGCAACTTACAAGGCCAGAAACCCTCAACAATCTTGCAATAACCCACAATCTGGTCGACCTTGTAGTAAGCATTAATTACGAAGCGTAAAAAAATTCATACTCGTACACATTTTATACACAGTGAAGTGACAGACCATGCTGATCCCCTCCAAATTAAGTCGTCCAGTACGTCTGGAAAATACAGTGGTCCGCGACCGTCTGTTGATGAAATTATCGACGGCCAATAATTATCGACTGGCGCTAATTACCAGCCCAGCAGGCTATGGAAAGACAACACTGGTTTCTCAGTGGGCGTCGGGGAAAAATGAATTGGGTTGGTATTCCCTGGATGAAGGGGATAACCAGCAAGAACGTTTTGCAAGCTACTTAATCGCGGCTATTCAGCAAGCCACGTCGGGTCACTGTGTCACCAGCGAAGTGATGGTGCAAAAACGGCAGTACTCAAGTCTGACTGCTTTATTTGCTCAACTTTTTATCGAAATGGTGGAATGGCATCGCCCACTGTTTTTGGTCATTGATGATTACCATCTGATAACCAATCCCGTTATCCATGAAGCGATGCGCTTTTTCATTCGCCACCAGCCAGAAAATCTGACGTTGGTGGTCTTGTCGCGCAACTTGCCACAACTGGGCATCGCTAATTTACGCGTGCGCGACCAACTGCTGGAAATCGGCAGCCAACAACTCGCGTTCACTCACCACGAAGCAAAACTATTTTTCGACCATCGGCTAAATTCACCACTCGAACACGTCGAGAGCAATAGTCTGTGTGATGATGTCGCAGGCTGGGCAACCGCGCTGCAACTGATTGCGCTTTCTGCGCGGCAAAATAGCAACTCCTCAGCACAGCACTCCGCTCGTCGTCTTTCAGGCATTAATGCCAGCCATTTATCTGACTATCTGGCGGATGAAGTGCTGGATAATGTCGATGCGCAAACGCGTAACTTCCTGCTGCGGAGCTCGATTCTACGCTCAATGAACGACGCTCTGATTGTACGAGTCACCGGCGAAGAAAACGGCCAAATGCGCCTTGAAGAAACGGAGCGTCAGGGGCTCTTTATCCAGCGTATGGATGACAGCGGAGAATGGTTCCGCTTCCATCCGTTGTTTGGTAACTTTTTGCGCCAACGCTGCCAGTGGGAACTTGCGACAGAGCTCCCGGAAATTCATCGTGCCGCAGCGGAAAGCTGGATGGCTCAAGGTTTTCCAAGCGAAGCCATTCACCACGCTTTAGCCGCAGGCGACGCCAGCCTGTTGCGCGATATCCTGCTCAATCACGCATGGGCGCTGTTCAATCACAGCGAATTAGCGTTACTGGAAGAATCTTTAAAAGCGTTGCCGTGGGAAAGTCTGCTGGCTAATCCTAAACTTGTGTTGTTACAGGCATGGCTGATGCAAAGCCAGCACCGCTATAGTGAAGTGAACACACTTTTAGCGCGCGCCGAGCAGGAAATGAATGTCGTAATGGACGATACCATGCACGGCGAATTTAATGCGTTGCGCGCCCAGGTCGCCATAAACGACGGTAACCCCGATGAAGCAGAACGCCTGGCGATGATCGCGTTAGACACACTTCCTCTGGCCAGCTTTTACAGCCGTATTGTCGCGACTTCCGTGCACGGTGAAGTGTTGCACTGCAAAGGTGAGCTCACCAAATCTCTTTCCGTTATGCAGCAAACCGAACAGATGGCACGCCGCCATGACATGTGGCATTACGCGTTATGGGGTTTATGCCAGCAGAGCGAAATTTTATTAGCCCAGGGTTTTCTCCAGTCAGCGTGGGAATCGCAGGAAAAAGCCTTCGCGCTGATTGAAGAACAGCACCTTGAGCAGCTCCCACTCCATGAGTTTTTACTGCGTATTCGCGCACAACTGCTTTGGGCGTGGTCACGGCTGGATGAAGCCGAAGCGACGACACGCATGGGCCTGGAAGTGCTTTCCGGATATCAGCCACAGCAACAGTTACAGTGTATGGCATTGTTAGTGCAATGTTCGCTGGCTCGGGGCGATTTGGACAATGCACGTAATCACCTGAACCGCCTGGAAAACTTGTTGGGGAATGGAGCGTTCCACAGCGACTGGGTTTCCAACGCCGACAAAGTACGGGTGATTTACTGGCAAATGACGGGCGATAAAAAATCTGCCGCCAACTGGCTGCGCCTGACGCCAAAGCCTGAGTTTGCTAATAACCATTTCCTGCAAAGCCAATGGCGCAATATCGCACGCGCACAAATTTTGCTGAGTGATTTTGAACCCGCTGAGATCGTGCTGGAAGAGTTAAACGAAAATGCGCGCAGTCTGCGTTTGATGAGTGATCTGAACCGTAACCTTCTGTTGTTAAATCAGCTTTACTGGCAGGCTGGGCGTAAAAGCGATGCACAACGTGTGTTACTCGAAGCGCTGGCGCTGGCTAATCGCACCGGGTTTATTAGCCATTTTGTTATCGAAGGTGAAGCGATGGCGCAGCAATTACGCCAACTTATTCAGCTCAATACACTGCCGGAACTGGAGCAGCATCGCGCACAACGCATTTTGCGTGAGATAAACCAGCATCATCGCCACAAGTTCGCCCACTTTGATGAGAACTTCGTTAACCGTTTATTGACGCATCCAGAAGTACCGGAGCTTATTCGCACTAGCCCACTGACCCAACGTGAGTGGCAAGTGCTGGGATTGATTTATTCGGGATACAGTAATGAACAGATTGCCGGAGAGCTGGATGTCGCAGCCACGACGATTAAAACGCACATTCGTAATTTGTATCAGAAATTAGGGGTCGCGCATCGGCAGGATGCGGTATTACATGCGCAGAAATTGTTGAAGATGATGGGGTACGGTGTTTAGTTTTTTGAATCGATATGTCGGATGTCGCTCACGCTAATCCGACCTACGAAAACCCTTGTGGATCAAATTAACGTGAGCCGTTGTAGGGTGGATTAGCGCAGCGACATCCACCAACTGCTCTAAGAAGCCAGCGATAACCTCGCCTTACCGGCCCGCTTTACCAGCCACTGCGCCACCCGCGCCTGTTGCTCTTCGCTCAACCACATTCCAAGCTTGGTACGACGCCAGATAGCATCATCAACACCGCGAACCCATTCATGATCGGCCAGGTAACGTAATTCAGCCTCGTAAAACTCGTGTCCGAAGTCCTCACCTAAATCACTGACGCTGGTAGCACCCGCCAGAATCAATTCGCTATTGCTCCCGTAGGTACGTGAATAACGGCGAGCCATACTTTCGCTCAGGAATGTATGGCGGCGGCGTAACTGTGCCGCATAATCATCGCGGTCGCCGTTAATATCACCACCTGGTAAGGTGCAACCTTTGGTCCACGCCGGTCCCATTTTCGGGTAATACGTTTTCAACTTATCCAGCGCATGCTCCGCCAGCTTGCGATAGGTGGTGAGCTTGCCGCCAAACACTGACAGCAGCGGTGCTTTGCCCTGCTCATCATGAATATCGAGCGTGTAGTCGCGGGTGATTGCCTGTGGAGAATCAGACTCATCGTCACACAACGGACGCACGCCAGAATAAGTCCAGACGATATCGTCGCGGCTCAGTGTCTTTTTAAAGTGCGCGTTGTAGGCAGTCAGCAAGTAGTTAATTTCTTTGTCATCGATATGGACATCTTTCGGGTCACCCTTATATTCCACATCGGTGGTACCAATAATAGAGAACTCGTCCATCCACGGAATAACGAACACGATGCGCTTGTCTTCGTTTTGCAGAATATAAGCCTGCTTCTGATTATGGACGCGAGGTACCACAATATGGCTGCCTTTAATCAGGCGAATGCCGTATGGCGAAGGTAATTGCAGGCCCTCGTCAAAGAAGTTTTTCACCCATGGGCCGGTCGCATTCACCAGACCACGCGCACGCCAGGTAAATGTTTCGCCAGTATCAATATCTTGTGCTTCGACAATCCAGTAGCCGTTTTCACGCCATGCGCGAGTTGCTCGGGTACGGGTTTTCACCTCGCCACCTTCGCGCGTCACCATCTGTGCATTCGCCAAAACCAGGCGAGCATCATCAACCCAGCAGTCAGAATATTCGAAACCGCGCACAATACTCGGCTTCAGAACGGAATCTGCGCCAAAACGCAAACCGGTGGAAGCAGGCAAGCTTGTACGCTTACCGAGATGGTCGTACATAAACAGACCAATACGAATCATCCACGCAGGCCGTAAATGAGGACGATGAGGCAAACGAAAACGCATCGGGAAGGCAATATGCGGTGCCATATTCAGCAACACTTCGCGTTCGGCTAATGCTTCGCTTACCAGGCGGAACTCGTAATGTTCCAGGTAGCGCAGGCCACCGTGGATCAGTTTTGAACTGGCCGAGGATGTTGCACTTGCCAGATCCTGAGCTTCGAGCATCAACACAGATAAACCACGGCCTGCGGCGTCAGCGGCGATACCTGCCCCGTTAATCCCTCCGCCAATCACAATCAGATCTTTAGTTTCCATGCTGCCCTCACACGCTTTCGTTAAAGTTCAAATATGTTCGTTATCGCTCATACTAGCAAGACTGCGCGCGCTTTGTAACGAAAAAAAAACATTACTGCGTGATATGGATAACATAATGACGTTAATATCAGCGGCCAAAGGGGAGATTCCCTTAATATGGCGCAAGCCGATTCAATAAAGTGACGAGCAAATTCATGGAAACTTTTGAGTGTATTGGTGTGGAAGAAGCACACCAGAAGTTGCAGCAAAAACGGGCAGTGTTAGTGGATATCCGCGATCCGCAGAGCTTTGCGATGGGCCATACGCCGGGTGCATTTCATCTGACTAACGACAGATTAGTTGCCTTTATGCAGCAAACCGAATTTGAAACACCAGTGATGGTGATGTGCTACCACGGCAACAGCAGCAAAGGTGCAGCGCAATATCTACTGCAACAAGGCTATGACCAGGTTTATAGCGTTGACGGTGGTTTTGACGCCTGGCATCGCCATTTCCCGGCTGAAGTCGAACACGGCGCGTCGTAAGTCATCAGGAAATCGCTGCATTGCAGGTATACTGCTTCCTTTTGTACGGATTTGGTTGAAACTTTATGATCATGATTACCTCGTTTGCCAACCCGCGAGTCGCGCAGGCATTTGTCGACTATATGGCGACGCAGGGCATTATCCTTACGATTCAACAGCATGAACAAAGCGATATCTGGCTGGCAAATGACAGCCAGGAATCCCATGTTCGTGCGGAGCTTGAACAATTCCTCGCCAATCCAGGTGATTCTCGTTACCTGGCTGCCAGCTGGAATACCGGCCATACCGGCAGCGGCTTGCGTTATCAGCGCTTCCCCTTCCTTGCAACGTTGCAACAGAAAGCCGGCCCTTTCACGCTGCTTATCATGGCCGCCTGCGTGTTGGTTTATTTGCTGATGCAAATCATGGGCGACCGGGCGGTAATGGTCTGGTTAGCATGGCCCTATAAAGACAGTCTGCACTATGAATTATGGCGCTATTTCTCCCATGCATTAATGCACTTCTCGATAATGCATATCGCGTTCAACTTGCTTTGGTGGTGGTATCTCGGAGGCCCTGTCGAAAAACGTCTCGGCAGTGGAAAACTCATCACGCTGACGTTGATATCCGCTTTATTAAGCGGTTACGTGCAAGCTAAGTTCGGAGGCCCACTTTTCGGTGGGTTATCGGGGGTTGTTTACGCGCTAATGGGTTACGTCTGGCTACGTGGCGAACGCGATCCCGACAGTGGTATCTATATGCAGCGCGGGCTTTTAGGCTTTGCAGTGCTGTGGATTGTGATAGGATTTTTCGATGTTTTAGGAATGTCGATCGCCAACGCCGCACACATTACCGGCCTGGTGGTTGGGCTTGCGATGGCTCTGGTTGATACTTTGCATGCGCGAAAACGAACATAGCATTTCGGGAGAATAAAACAGCGTGAAGCAAACACAACGTCATGATGCGATTGTCGAACTGGTTAAGAAACAAGGCTATGTCAGCACCGAAGAGCTTGTCGAACAGTTTGCAGTCAGTCCACAAACGATTCGCCGCGATCTGAACGATCTGGCAGACCAGAACTTGATCATGCGCCATCACGGTGGCGCAGCACTTCCTTCAAGCTCAGTGAATACGCCGTGGCACGATCGTAAAGCCACACAGACTGCGGAAAAAGAGCGAATCGCCCTGAAGGTAGCCAGCCAAATCCCTAATGGGGCCACGCTGTTTATTGATATCGGCACCACGCCAGAAGCGGTTGCCCATGCGTTGTTAAATCACAGCAATTTGCGTGTGGTAACCAACAACCTCAACGTGGCAAACACGCTCAAGGTAAAAGAGGATTTCCGCATTATTCTGGCGGGCGGCGAGCTACGCAGTCGGGATGGTGGAATTATTGGTGAAGCGACACTCGATTTTATCTCCCAGTTCCGCCTGGATTTTGGCATTTTGGGCATCAGTGGCATCGACGGCGATGGTTCGTTGTTGGAGTTTGATTACCATGAAGTACGTACCAAACGTGCCATTATCGAAAACTCACGCTGCGTAATGCTGGTCGTCGACCACTCTAAATTTGGACGTAATGCGATGGTGAATCTTGGCAGTATCGGCCTGGTTGATGCGGTTTACACCGATATCATCCCGCCAGCGGGAGTAATGCAGGTGATCGCCGAGAATAACGTTCAGTTGGAGTTGTGCTAACAGACCGGGTATTCGCAGGGCGGATAGCAGGTTGCTTATCCGCCCTACGTTAGACTGCCATTCAAATCGTTTTACAAACGCACCGGCTTAATATGCCAAATCTCATCGGCGTATTCCTGAATCGTCCTGTCGGACGAGAAATAACCCATGTTGGCAATATTGTGTATGGCGCGAATCGTCCACTCTTCCGGCTGGCGATACAGTTCGTCCACCCGGTCCTGGCAATCCACATAACTGCGATAATCTGCCAGCACCTGATAGTGGTCACCAAAGTTAATCAGTGAATCCAGCAGGTCACGGTAGCGCGTCGGCTCGCCTGGGCTGAACGTACCGGTACCGATTTGCGTCAGCACCTGATGCAGCTCTTCATCTTTTTCATAATATTCACGCGGCTGGTAGCCTTTACGCCTTAGCGTTTCGACCTCTTCCGCCGTATTACCAAAGATAAAGATGTTATCCGCCCCGACATGCTCCAGCATTTCGACGTTTGCACCGTCGAGCGTGCCGATAGTCAGCGCGCCGTTCAGACCAAACTTCATATTACTGGTGCCGGAAGCCTCCGTTCCCGCCAAAGAAATCTGTTCAGAGAGATCCGCCGCAGGAATAATGATCTGCGCAAGGCTTACGCTGTAGTTCGGGATAAACACCACTTTCAACCGGTCTTTGACGTCCGGGTCGTTGTTGATCACCGCCGCCACATCATTGATGAGGTGAATGATGTGTTTCGCCATGTAATACGCCGATGCCGCTTTTCCGGCGAAGATGTTCACACGCGGCACCCAATCGGCTGTTGGATCGGCCTTGATCCGGTTATAGCGCGTAATCACATGCAGCACATTCATAAGCTGTCGTTTGTACTCGTGAATACGTTTGATTTGAACATCAAACAGCGCATTGGGATTCACCACCACATTCAACTGCTGGCCGATATAACTTGCCAGACGTTTCTTGTTGGCAAGTTTCGCCTTACGCACATCCTGATGGACCGTCGGATAATCGATATGCTGCTTCAGATCGTTGAGTTGGCTTAGGTCGGTACGCCATGTGCGGCCAATATTTTCATCCAGCACTTCCGAAAGCGGAGGATTAGCCAGTGCCAACCAGCGACGTGGCGTCACGCCATTGGTTTTATTGCAAAAACGCATGGGGAAAATAGCGGCAAAATCAGCAAACAGAGACTGCACCATCAAGTTGGAGTGCAGCTCAGAAACGCCGTTAACTTTGTGGCTGGCAACCACGGCAAGCCATGCCATACGGACTTTGCGGCCATTTGACTCATCGATAATCGACGTCCGCCCAAGCAACGCCGTATCGTTCGGATACTGCTCCTGCAAGGTTTTCAGGAAGTAATCGTTAATCTCAAAGATTATCTGCAAATGGCGCGGCAGAATTTTGCCCAGCATATCCACCGGCCAGGTTTCCAGCGCCTCACTCATCAACGTGTGGTTGGTGTACGAAAATACCTGGCAAGTTACTTCAAACGCATCTTCCCAGCTGAACTTATGTTCGTCGATTAACAGACGCATCAGTTCGGGAATCGCTAACACCGGGTGCGTGTCGTTGAGATGGATGGCGATTTTATCCGCCAGGTTGTCAAACGTTTTATGGAGTTGGTAATGGCGGCTGAGAATGTCCTGCACGGTGGAGGACACAAGGAAATATTCCTGACGTAAACGCAGCTCGCGGCCTGAATAGGTTGAGTCATCCGGGTAGAGCACGCGCGAGACGTTTTCCGAATGGTTTTTATCTTCTACCGCCGCGAAGTAATCACCCTGGTTAAATTTACCGAGATTGATTTCACTGCTCGCCTGCGCGTTCCACAAGCGCAGAGTGTTGGTTGCATCGGTGTCGTAGCCGGGGATTATCTGGTCATACGCTACCGCCAAAATTTCTTCCGTTTCTACCCAGCGGAATTTTTTCGCTTCCATCTGCACACGGCCGCCGAAGCGCACTTTGTAGCGTGTATTGTGGCGTTTAAATTCCCACGGGTTGCCGTATTCGAGCCAATAGTCAGGGGACTCTTTCTGGCGCCCATCAACAATGTTCTGTTTGAACATACCGTAGTCATAGCGAATCCCGTAACCGCGGCCCGGTAAACCGAGTGTGGCCATTGAATCAAGGAAACAGGCGGCGAGACGACCGAGCCCGCCATTGCCAAGGCCAGGGTCGTTCTCTTCATCAATCAGCTCTTCAAGATCGAGGCCCATTTCTTCCAGCGCATTTCTGACATCCTCATATATACCTAATGAAAGCAGTGCGTTAGATAGCGTTCGGCCGATCAAAAACTCCATCGACAGATAGTAAACCTGACGAACCTCCTGGGAAAGTTGAGCACGGTTAGAACGCAACCAGCGTTCTACCAGCCTGTCGCGAACCGCAAATAACGTGGCGTTCAACCACTCATGCTTGTTCGCAATGGCAGGGTCTTTCCCGACGGTAAACATCAGCTTATAGGCGATTGAGTGCTTTAAAGCCTCAATACTGAGCGTCGGTGAAGCATAGGAAAAGGGTGCATTCATATCAGTGATTCCTGGTGGATGGCTACAGCAAACGTTGGTACAGATCGCGGTAGGAATGCGCCGCCACCTGCCAGCTAAAATCCATGCCCATGGCCTGACGCTGAACAAATCGCCACAGCGAAGGGCGAGACCACAACACGAAGGCACGCCGAATCGCTCTTAAGAGCGACCAGGCATTACTGTCTTCAAACACAAATCCACTGGCGATGCCGTCAGCCAGGTTTTCCAGCGAGCTGTCAGATACGGTATCCGCAAGCCCGCCTGTACGCCGCACAAGCGGCAAAGTACCGTACTTCAAACCATACAATTGCGTTAAACCACAAGGTTCAAAACGGCTCGGTACCATAATCACGTCAGCCCCGCCCATAATGCGGTGCGAGAAAGCCTCGTGATAACCGATTTGTACCCCAACCTGCCCGGGATGCTCCGCTGCCGCCGCAAGGAAACCTTCTTGCAGTACCGGGTCACCGGCGCCCAGTAATGCCAGCTGCCCGCCCTGCTCAAGTAAACCGGGCAACGCTTCCAGTACCAAATCCAAACCTTTCTGGCTGGTTAAACGACTCACCACGGCAAAAAGCGGCACTTTGTCGTTAACTTTTAACCCCATCGCCACCTGCAACTGGCGTTTGTTTTCCGCTTTATCTTCGAGGGTATCTCGGGTGTAGCGAGAAGCCAGCAGCAAGTCGTGCGCAGGGTCCCAAATTTTCTCGTCCACGCCGTTGAGGATGCCGGACAAGCGCCCTTCACGATGACGCTGACGCAACAGCCCTTCCATGCCGTAGGCAAACTGCGGTTCGGTTATCTCACGCGCATACGTCGGGCTGACCGCCGTAATATGATCAGCATAGTAAAGGCCAGCTTTCAAGTACGAAATTTGACCGTTAAACTCCAGACCATTCATGTCATAGAACGACCATGGCAGGTCAATTTCATTCATGTGATGGGCATAAAACAGCCCCTGGTAAGCCAGGTTGTGGACGGTAAATACTGACTTTGCCGGCCGACCACGAGCTTCCAGATACGCAGGCACCAGCCCCGCATGCCAGTCGTGCGCATGCACGATATCCGGATGCCAGAAGGGGTCCAGACCACATGCCATCTCAGCACCTACCCAACCTAACAGCGCAAATCGGTGCACGTTGTCGGTGTAAGCGAACTGATTGGTATCGTGATACGGGCTGCCTGGGCGGTCGTACAAATGTGGGGCATCAATGAGGTAAATCCCCACGCCGTTGAAATGGCCATATAACAAAGTCATATGACCCGCGAAGGTGTCACGGTGCGCAACCACCTGCGCATCGACAATTCCACGACGAATGTCAGGAAATGCGGGCAATAAGACTCGCGTCTCAACGCCGCCTGCTATTTGTGCCGCCGGTAGCGCACCAATAACATCAGCCAGGCCACCCGTTTTCAACAGTGGAAAAATTTCAGAACATACATGTAGGACCTGCATTATCGCTCCCATATGGAAAGTCGTGGCGTTCTCTATAATTCGAACTTCAGGTACGCCAAACGATAAAACTACAGCGCGCAGCCCTTGCTGCGCGGAGGTCAATTCCACTACTTAATTTGATAACTTTGCCAGCATCTCACGCGTAACTAGCACAATACCTTCTTCAGAACGGTAGAAACGGCGTGCATCTTCTTCCGCATTTTCCCCCACAACCATGCCTTCAGGAATGACACAGGCCCGGTCGATAATGCAACGACGTAAACGGCAAGAACGCCCAACCTTCACGTCTGGTAGCAATACTGAGGAATCAATGTTGCAAAACGAGTTGATGCGCACGCGCGGGAATAACACCGACTGAACCACTACCGAGCCGGAAATAATGCAGCCGCCAGAGACCAATGAGTTCAGCGTCATGCCGTGGCTGCCTGAGCGGTCTTGCACAAACTTCGCCGGAGGCAACGGTTCCATATGGGTACGGATTGGCCATTCCTGGTCATACATATCCAGCTCGGGTGTGACAGACGCGAGGTCGAGGTTAGCTTTCCAGTAGGCTTCCAGCGTCCCAACGTCGCGCCAGTACGGCTCGGCATTCGGGTCAGACTGTACGCAGGAGAGCGGGAATGGATGCGCAAAACAAACACCTGATTTCATTACGTTCGGTATAATATCTTTCCCAAAGTCATGGCTTGAGGAGTCGTCTTTGTCGTCAGCTTCCAGCAGTTCGTAAAGGTAATCGGCATCGAAAACGTAGATCCCCATACTGGCAAGCGCTTTGGTGTCGTCACCAGGCATTGACGGAGGGTTAGCCGGTTTCTCTACGAATTCGATAATTTTCTCTTCGCTATCAACCGCCATCACGCCGAAAGCCGAGGCTTCATGCAGTGGCACAGGCATACATGCCACGGTGCAACGGGCGCCTTTTTCCACATGGTCAATCAACATGCGCGAGTAGTCTTGCTTGTAGATATGGTCACCCGCGAGGATCACCACATATTCCGCTTTGTAGCGGCGAATAATATCGAGGTTCTGCGTAACCGCATCAGCCGTGCCGCGATACCAGTTTTCACCGTGTACACGTTGCTGTGCCGGAAGCAAATCCACAAACTCATTCATCTCTTCACTGAAAAACGACCAACCGCGTTGGATATGCTGCACCAGCGTATGCGACTGATATTGGGTGATGACGCCAATACGGCGGATTCCCGAGTTAATACAATTCGACAATGCAAAATCAATGATGCGGAACTTGCCGCCAAAGTGAACAGCAGGCTTGGCTCGTGTAGACGTTAAATCTTTCAATCGGGTCCCACGCCCACCAGCCAGAATCAGGGCTACAGATTTATTTGGCAATTGTCTTGCCAGCATCAGAGGATCGTTCTTATCAAGCTTAACCATGACTGACTCCTTTTTTATGACTTCTGGAATACGCATACTCCGTGCGCAGGACCATGCCATACAGCCATCACCACCGGGTTGTCTTCACCGGCAAACGGAGGAATAGCACGCCACTCCCCTTCAGGTAGTACGATGTCGGCGACTTCTTCGGTTGCGTTTATCGTAATAAGCCAACGTTCTGAGAGCTGGATTTGTAAGCGATGAACCCCGTTCTCCCACTCGTCAGCATTTAGAGGCTGAGCCTCCTTATTCCACCAGCGAACATTGCCATCGCCTTCCTCCCACCAGAGATTCCGGGTTAGTGCCGGGATCATCTTGCGTAGATGAATCAATGTCGCGGTAAAAGTGGTTAAGCCATCATTACAGTGTTCCCAATCAAGCCATGTCAGTTGGTTGTCCTGACAGTAGGCATTGTTATTACCGTGTTGGCTGTGACCATGCTCGTCACCAGCCAAAAGCATCGGCGTACCCTGGGATAGCAGTAACAATGTAAGCAAAGCGTGAACGCTATCGCGCCGTCTTTCTTTGATATTTAGTGAAGCTTCCAGCCCTTCAAAACCGTAGTTATTGCTGTAGTTATTACCTGTACCATCGCGGTTATCTTCGCCGTTAGCTTCATTGTGTTTTTGATTGAAGCTGACACAATCACGCAGCGTGAAACCGTCATGGGAAGTAATTAAGTTGATGCTGGTAGAAGGACGGCGCTCTCCACGACGATACACATCGCTGGAACCGGCAAAGCGGCAAGCGAATCCCCCCAACGATAAATCTTGTCGTAACCAGAAACGCCGCATGCCATCACGAAAATGATCGTTCCATTCGGCAAATAACGGCGGGTAATTCCCAACCTGATAGCCACCTGCGCCGATATCCCACGGTTCAGCAATCAGTTTTATCTGCGACAAAACCGGATCGTTTTTAATGGCTTCAAACAAGGGCGCATCCTGGCGGTATTCCGGTGTACGTCCCATAACGGAGGCTAAATCAAAGCGAAAACCGTCAACATGGTAGCTATCGACCCAATAACGCAGGCAATCCACCATCTGAGCAACCACACCAGGTGTGCTCAAATTCAACGTGTTACCGCACCCCGTCCAGTTCTGGTAATCACCATTGTCCATTAACCAATAATAGCTACGGTTGTCGATTCCGCTCAGAGAGAGGGTTGGGCCATCGCGGTCAAGCTCTGCACTGTGGTTAAGAACGATATCGAGGATCACCTCAATACCCGCTTCATGTAGCGCTTTAATGGCACCGCGCAGTTCGTTGCCGGCGGCCATTGGGTCTTGATCCACCGCGTAGTAGCCTTCAGCGACGTACAACCCCCGTGGGTTATAGCCCCAGTAATTGCTAAGCCCTAAATGGGCAATGCGTGGCTCGGTAACAAAATGGGCCACCGGTAGCAGTTCCAGCGCGGTGATACCCAGTCGTTTGAAGTAGTTAATCATTACCGGATGGCCGAGTGCGGCATAAGTACCACGCAGCCCTTCCGGGATGCCAGGGTGAAGCCGTGTCAGGCCGCGTACATGCGCTTCGTAAATAACGGTGTCGCCCCACGGAGTACGTGGATGGACATCATCTTCCCAGTCGAATTTGTCCTGCACTACCACACATTTCGCCATGTGCGGTGCACTGTCTTCCAGGTTCGGCTCATCGTAACCCCCGTGAAGATGCGGGTGGTCGTCAGTTCCCCCCACAACTACACGGGCACAGGGATCTAAAAGCAGTTTTGCCGGATTAAAGCGATGCCCATTTTGCGGTTCCCACGGGCCATGTACACGATAACCATATTTCAAACCCGGTTTGGCGTTGGGCAAATAGCCATGCCAGATGTCGCCGGTTCGCACGGGCAAATCATAACGTTGCTCATGGCCGTGCTCGTCGAAAATACACAGTTCCACTTTATGCGCGTTCGCAGAAAACAGGGTGAAGTTCACGCCTTTCCCGTCATAGTGCGAACCGTACGGCGTGGAGTTGCCCGCGCTAAGTTGCGTCATTCTGCCTCCCGTACCAACCAGATAGTGGAGAGGGGTGGCAACGTCAGGCTGAGGGAGTGCTCACGCCCGTGACTTGGAATCGCATCGCTGTGTACCGCCCCACTATTCCCGGTATTACTACCGTGGTAATGCATTGAATCGGTATTGAGTTCTTCTCGCCAGCGGCCCGGTTGGTTAATACCAAACCGATAGTTGTAGCGCGGCACCGGGGTGAAGTTACTCGCGACAATGATTTCATTGCCCTTCGAATCCCGACGTACAAAGATAAATACAGAGTTAACGTTGTCTTCAACGACCAGCCATTCAAAACCATAGCTGTCAAAGTCCAGTTCGTGCATTGCAGCATGGTGGCGATAGGTTTTGTTCAGATCGCGCACCAGACGTTGCACCCCGTGATGCCAGTTGTCGCCACCTTCCAGCAAATGCCAGTCGAGGCTGCTGTCATGGTTCCACTCACGCCCTTGAGCAAATTCATTTCCCATAAACAGCAGTTTTTTGCCCGGGAATGCCCACATCCAGCCATAGTAAGCACGCAGGTTGGCAAACTTCTGCCAGGCATCACCTGGCATTCTGTCCAGAATGGATTTTTTACCGTGCACGACTTCATCATGCGACAGCGGCAGCACAAAGTTTTCAGTGCTGTTGTACAGCATGCCGAAAGTCATTTTGTCGTGATGGTACTGGCGATGTATTGGGTCGAGCTTCATGTAGTCGAGCGTGTCGTGCATCCAGCCAAGGTTCCATTTAAACCAGAAACCCAGCCCACCCATAGAAGGCGGACGCGACACGCCCGCAAAATCAGTAGACTCTTCAGCCATGGTCACCGCACCTGGCGTTTGTTCGCCGATAATACGGTTGGTGTTACGCAGGAATTCAATGGCTTCGAGGTTTTCTCGCCCGCCTTTATCGTTGGGTATCCATTCACCTGGCTGGCGGCTGTAGTCGCGGTAAATCATTGACGCCACAGCATCAACGCGTAAGCCGTCAATGCCGAAACGTTCAATCCAGTACAGCGCGTTACCCACCAGATAGTTGCTGACCTCACGTCGACCATAGTTGTAAATCAGCGTGTTCCAGTCCTGGTGATAACCTTCACGCGGATCACCATGTTCATACAGCGAGGTGCCATCGAATTTCGCTAACCCGGCATCGTCAGTCGGGAAATGGCCCGGTACCCAGTCAAGCAGCACATTCAGGCCCGCGGTATGCGCGGCGTTAATAAAGTAGCGGAAGTCTTCTCGCGTGCCGAAGCGGCGTGTCGGTGCGTATAAACCTTGCGGCTGGTAGCCCCAACTGCCATCAAACGGGTGCTCGTTAATCGGCAAGAGCTCGAGGTGCGTAAAGCCCATCTCTTTCACGTAAGGCACCAGTTGGTCTGCCAGTTCGCGATAGCTGAGCCAGAAATTATTGTGCCCGTGGCGTCGCCACGAACCAAGATGGACTTCATAAATTGAAATCGGCTGGTCGAAACCGTTGGCGCGCTGGCGCGCCGGGCTAAGCGTGGTTTTGTCCGGCAGCCCGCAGATGAGCGATGCGGTTTCAGGGCGCATTTGCGACTCAAACGCATACGGGTCTGCCTTCAGGCGCAAATGGCCATCGGTATCAATCAGTTCGAATTTATAGAGCTGCCCAGGGTGCGCGCCGGGAATGAAAAGCTCCCAGATGCCACTTTCACGGCGTAAACGCATCGGGTGGCGGCGGCCATCCCAATAGTTAAACTGGCCAACCACAGAGACACGGCGAGCGTTAGGCGCCCAAACTGAAAAACGTGTACCAGTGACGCCATCCATTGTGTCGGCGTGCGCGCCAAGCGTTTCATAGGGGCGCAGATGCGTGCCTTCGGACAACAACCAGCTGTCTACTTCCTGAATCAGCGGCCCGAAACGGTAAGGATCATCAATGAGATTTTCATGGCCGTGCCAGATGACAGCCAGTTGATAACGGAAAGGATTTTTACGACGCGGGATAACCCCGCAAAAGAAACCACGTGAATCTATGCAATCAAGCTTACCGACCTTGCCACCCGTTTTGGGTTCAATCACCCACACTTCTGTGGCATCAGGTAACAAAGCGCGAACTTCCAGCCCGGCTTCGGTTTTATGCATTCCCAGCAAGGAAAAAGGATCAGCAAAGTGACCCGCAATTAGCGCATTTATCACGTCTTTTTCTGGATGAACAGACATGGCATTCGTCCTGTTTTTTATGTCTCATCCTGGCGCCACGCTTACGCGCTCAGGTGAAAGTTGACCCCAACAGGCAGCGGAAATGGAACTCCTACAAGCTGCTCTGCCCAATAACCCACCACGACAGTTTTCACCATCCTGATTAAAGCATAGCCAACGTGCTGTTTTACTCCCGATAAATAATCAAAGTCAGCCACACGTTCCATGTATGACGCGAAAAAAAAGGGGCTGCAATGCCCCTTATGTAATTAAGTGTACTTATGCGAGCAAGCGCAACATTCTTCGTAACGGTTCTGCAGCACCCCACAACAACTGGTCACCTACGGTGAAGGCTGACAGGTACTCAGGGCCCATGTTCAGTTTACGCAAACGCCCAACGGGTGTGGTAAGCGTTCCGGTTACCGCCGCAGGCGTCAGCTCACGCATGGTAATGTCACGATCGTTTGGTACGACTTTCGCCCACTCGTTATGGCTTGCCAGCATCGCTTCAATGGTTGGCAAAGAGACATCTTTCTTCAATTTGATGGTGAACGCCTGGCTGTGGCAACGCAGAGCGCCAACACGGACACACAATCCATCAACGGGAATAATGGTGCCGGTATTCAGGATTTTGTTCGTCTCGGCCTGACCTTTCCACTCTTCACGGGTCTGGCCGTTATCAAGTTGCTTGTCGATCCACGGGATCAGGCTTCCGGCTAATGGCACGCCAAAATTATCCGTTGGCAGGCCACCGCTACGCGTCAGATCGGTAACTTTGCGTTCAATGTCCAGAATGGCTGAAGCTGGATTGGCGAGTTCGCTGGCAACATGGTTATGCAGCTGGCCCATTTGGCTCAGCAGCTCACGCATATGACGGGCACCTCCACCGGATGCTGCCTGATAAGTCGCAACAGAAACCCAGTCAACCAAGTCGTTTGCAAACAGGCCGCCCAGCGACATCAGCATCAGGCTGACAGTACAGTTGCCGCCCACAAAGGTCTTCACGCCTTTGTTCAGACCTTCCTGGATAACGTGCTGATTAATCGGGTCAAGGATGATGATCGCGTCATCTTTCATACGCAGTGAGGAGGCCGCATCAATCCAGTAACCTTCCCAGCCGCTTTCACGAAGCTTTGGATAGATTTCGTTGGTATAATCGCCGCCCTGGCAGGTAATGATAATATCCAGCGCCTTCAACGCTTCCAGGTCATATGCGTCTTGCAGCGTACCATTGTTCTGGCCTGCAAAAGACGGGGCCGCGAGGCCTAACTGAGAAGTAGAGAAGAAAACCGGACGAATGGCGTCAAAATCACGCTCCTCAACCATGCGTTGCATGAGAACGGAACCGACCATACCGCGCCAACCGATAAAACCAACATTTTTCATAGCGACTAATCCTGCGGGGGTTTGCATTGTGTGCGTTAATTAGAATTACCGTCCACATTACAAAATGCTGCCAAAGTCGCAAGTGAAATTAATCAATGATATGCAAGCTATTAGAAATACAACTTATTAGAGACCACCATTCATGACCGAAATTATTTCTGCGGCAGTTTTGTTAATCCTGATTATGGACCCGTTGGG
>DASXXQ010000040.1:0-24469 GCA_036502985.1 Buttiauxella sp. | reverse complement strand
GGTTGTGATGTCGGATGTCGCTTACGCTAATCCGACCTACGAAAGCTACAAAAGAGGTTGTGGTCGTTGTAGGGTGGATTAGCGTTAAGCGACATCCACCTTTTTACTCAGTAGTAAGAGTGCTCGCCACGCTGGTGCTCGGTCAAATCACGAACGCCTTTCAGTTCCGGGAACTCTGCCAGCAGCTGTTTCTCGATGCCTTCTTTCAGGGTCACGTCGACCATTGAACAGCCGTTGCAACCGCCACCGAATTGCAGAATGGCGAAACCTTCATCGGTGATTTCCATCAGCGTAACGCGGCCGCCGTGGCCTGCCAGCTGTGGGTTAACCGTTGCTTGCAGCATATATTCAACACGTTCCATCAGTGGCGCATCGTCAGACACCTTACGCATTTTGGCGTTTGGCGCTTTCAGCGTCAGCTGGGAGCCGAGTTGGTCTGTGACGAAATCAATTTCAGCATCTTCAAGATAAGGTGCACTCAGTTCATCAACATACGCGGTCAACTGCTCGAATTTAAGGGCAGTATCTGATGCTTCTACCGCATCCGGCGGACAGTAAGAAACCCCGCACTCCGCATTTGGAGTACCAGGATTAATGACGAATACGCGAATTTGCGTCCCTTCTTCCTGACCTGCCAGCAGTTTGGCAAAGTGAGATTGTGCTGTATCGGAAATACGGATCATAACGATTGCTCAATAGTTGACTATTTTAGTCGGTTATAATACGCCCATCATCGAGGGTCTACAAGGTTCGACAAAGGCACCATACCTGGATAGTCGCCGCGCCCTGCTTTTTCAGCAACCGCGCAATTTCCGCCACCGTACTGCCCGTCGTGACGACATCATCCACAATAACGATATGGCGGCCAGCCACGGGAAAATCAACCCTGAAAGCACCTTTAAGATTGTCACGACGCATCCGGGCGTTGAGCTGATGCTGCGTGTGAGCGGCGCGTATCCGCCTGATTCCCTGCGGTAAATACTCACATTGCAGCCAGTGTGAAAGGTGGTTTGCCAGCAACGCACTTTGGTTAAAGCCACGACGCCATGCACGACGCGAATGCAGCGGAACACTGACGATGCAATCGGGTTTCTGCCACTGATATTGTCGTCTGGCATCCAGCACGCTTAGCAGCATTAATCTTGCCAAAGCCTGCGCCAGTGCAACGGTGGCATTAAATTTGAAACGATGAATAAGCAGATTTAAGGGTGGGCAGTAATCGGTCACAAAGACGAGTGCATCCCATGCTGGCGGTTTTTGTAGGCAACGACCGCAAGGTGAATGCGTGTAGGCGCAGGGCAATCCACAACGCGGGCAGCAGGGCGGTGGAGTGGGGAACGCTTTGGCACAACGGGAACAAAATCCCCATTTTGCACAGGCGAGTGGCATCTGGCATAGCCAACACAGCCCCGGGATTGTTAGCATATTCGCTTCCTTGCGCAGAAAAATGAGAACAGTAACTGATGAGTAAGCTTTGGTGGCAGACAAAAGGTGAAGGAAAAGACGATCTTGTGCTGCTGCACGGATGGGGGCTGAACGCGGAAGTGTGGCATTGCATTTGTGAGGAACTCAGCTCGCATTTTCGTCTCCATCTTGTCGATTTACCGGGCTATGGCCGCAGCCAGGGTTTTGGTGCGATGGCTCTCGAGGAAATGGCAGAATTGGTGTTAGCACAGGCTCCGGAAAGCGCTATTTGGCTCGGATGGAGTTTAGGTGGGTTGGTGGCAAGCCAGATTGCGTTAACGCATCCACAGCGAGTGAAAGGGTTGGTGACAATCGCTTCCTCACCCTGTTTTACCGCTCATGACGACTGGCCTGGCATCAAGCCTGAAATTCTTGCCGGTTTCCAGCACCAGCTCAGTGAAGATTTTCAGCGCACCGTAGAACGCTTTCTGGCGCTACAAACACTGGGTACAGAAACCGCTCGTCAGGATGCTCGCCGCCTGAAATCAGTCGTACTTGAGCAGCCAATGCCAAGCGTTGCGGTGTTAAATGGTGGCCTGGAAATCCTGAAAACGGCAGATTTGCGCGAGCCTCTGGAGCAACTCACGGTGCCTTTCTTGCGTTTGTACGGGTATCTTGATGGACTGGTGCCGCGCAAAATAGCGGGCTTGCTGGATGCACGCTTGCCGCAAAGTAAAACGGTGATTTTCCCGAAAGCGGCTCACGCACCGTTTATATCTCACCCGCAGGACGTTTGCCGGGTTCTTGAGGAATTTCAACACCAGCTTTAAAGAAAAAGGCGGGATAAACTCCCGCCTCAACTCTTTTTACGCCCGCAGCGCCCAAACTTCACGAATACATTTTTTGCCTTCCGGACAACTTTTACAGCTTCCTGTCAGACAGTCGCTCGGGTCTTCGGTGATACGTATCGCTTTGCCCATCGCTTCAAGGCGACTTAGCATGGCATTCACCATCGGCAATGGCGTGGCGAGCTGTTGGCTAATTTGCGTCGCATCTAAACGCCCTTGCAGCGCCAGCGCATCACGAACCTCAATTAAACTCGCCATACCTTCTCCTTAGTGACAATCGCCAGTGCTGCTTTTGCAACAGGCTGCCGTTTGGCGTGTCGCCATCAGGCTGACATTCACACGGCTACGTGCCCGACGCAAACCACCAATCAATAGCACATTGAACAACACCACCGCGAGGATACAAACCAGGCTGTATTGCGGGTGTGCGTTAAACGTCACCGTTTGGTAGTAAAGCGTGGAAAGTGAGTAAGCAATGTTCAGCCCCCACAACACCGAGAACATCATCCAACCACGGCTGGATTCACGGGCTACAGCCCCCATCACAGAAATACATGGGATGTAGAGCAGAACAAAAATCAGGTAGCTGTAGGCCGCTGCTGCACTGCCAAATTTGCTGCTCATTACGCCCATCGCACCGCTTGCCATTTCACCGTCGCCTTTGCTGGCTTCGATTGGGTTAGCCAGTACGCTCAGGCTGAAGGTGTCTTTCAGGCTCTGCCAGGTTTCACCCGCCGCGCCACCCAGTTCATCAAGCAAGTTGAAGTTCGCTGCATCAAACGGTTCTTCATGCATGTCTTCAGCGGTGTAGAGCGTGTTGAGTGTGCCCACGACGACTTCTTTTGCCATTGCTCCGGTGAACAGGCCAACGGTCGCTTGCCAGTTGTCTTCATGCACACCAATAGGCTTCAACAGAGGGGTGAGCACGCGACTGACAGACGCCAGCGCAGAATCATTAATCGTGTCCACTTCTTTGCCGCTAAACGAGAAGCTATTCAGTGCGCCAATGAAGATGCTGACGATGACGATGACTTTACCGGCACGGAGCACGAAACCTTTCAGGCGCTGCCAGGTTTGCAGCAGCAGGCTTTTCAGATGTGGAACGTGATACACCGGCAGTTCCATTACAAATGGCGTTGCTTCACCACGCATGATAGTGTGCTTGAGCATCAGGCCGGTAAGAATCGCCATCACAATGCCAAGAATGTAGAGCGAGAAAACGACCAGTGCGCCTTGCTGGCCAAAGAAGGCCGCAGCAAACACCGCAAAAATAGCCAGACGCGCACCGCAGGACATAAACGGTGCCATCATGATGGTCATCAGGCGTTCACGCGGGGCATCAAGTGTACGTGCGCCCATTACCGACGGCACGTTACAGCCGAATCCGACGATCAATGGAACGAAGGATTTGCCCGGCAAGCCGAGGGATTGCATCAGGCGATCCATCACAAATGCCGCACGCGCCATATAGCCGGAGTCTTCAAGGAACGACAGGAACAGGTACATCATGCCAATTTGCGGCACCAAAGGCAGCACGGTATTGATACCGCCGCCAATCCCCTGAGCTAAGAAAATCGTCAGCCAACCTGGGAAGTGCAGTGTCGCACCAATCCACTGAATACCATGGATAAAGATAGCCGCTGAACCGCCATCAAAAATAGGCTGTAATGCCCCACCGATGTTAATTGCCAACAAGAACATCAGGTACATCACCAGCAGGAAAATAGGCAAGCCGAGGAAACGGTTAAGGATGATTTTGTCCATCATCGCGGTTAAACGATGCGGCTCAGCGGTCAAACTGTTACTGATGGAATCGCAGATGGCGGCAATGGTTTGATAACGCGCATCGGCAATCAGCAGTGCAGGGTCTTCATTCTCTGCTGTCAGGCGGGCGCGAAGGGTATCCAAATTATCCGCAGCGTGACCGGCAAAATTCCGGCTGTAGATATCGCCTTCGAGCATTTGCAGGGCCAGCCATTGGCGCTGCTGCGCAGGCATATCTGCGGGCATTTCAGCGGCCAGTGACTGTGCGCTTTCGAGTAATTTCGGCGGATAAAGTACTAAATCGGTATGTGCATTCGGCTGGCGGCGGTCGATGGCCAGTTTCAGGCCTTCCATACCACGACCACGTGTTGAAACCAGGGGAACTACCGGGCAACCCAGGCGAGCGGCAAGGGCATCGATATCAATGCGGATATCCTGCTTCTCGGCAATGTCGAGCATGTTAAGCGCGACCACACAGGGAATGCCCAGTTCGAGAAGTTGCAGCGTCAGATAGAGGTTACGTTCAAGGTTGGACGCATCGACAACGTTAATCAGCAGGTCAGCATCGCCGCTCAGAATGTAGTGGCAGGCGATTTGCTCATCCAGAGAGGTCTGCGATGAAATGGTGGTCAGCGAGTAGGTGCCGGGCAGGTCGACAAGCGTGACCTGATGCGCAAGCGTTGAAAACTGTCCTTCTTTACGTTCTACAGTCACACCTGCCCAGTTACCAACTCGTTGGCGTGAGCCGGTGAGCTGGTTAAATAACGTTGTTTTCCCTGAGTTAGGGTTACCGATTAAGCCGATGGTTAATTTTTTCATTTTATTCGTGAACTTAAAGAAAATAACAACGAGCGCGAACGCTCACCCCGCCAATCAGGCAATGGCTTCAACGTGCAGTAGTTCGAGATCTTTTTTGCGTAATACCAAACTGACGCGACGCGTTTCGATATGAATCGGGTCGCCCAGCGGCGCTACACGTACAACGTTGAACGAAGAGCCGGGCAGCATACCGAGTGATAATAATTTCTGGCGGTAAGATGGGCTAATTTCGTTGGCAAAGCCGGTAATTTTCCACGCACTATTTGGCAAGAATCGCATAGGACCTACTTAGAGCTGGGCTCTTTTTTACGTTAATGAGAAACGCTAACAAGAATGTTCTTTGGATGGCGGAGAAATAACGAACAAATCAATGATAATGAGAATGGTTTCTGTCTTCAATAACTATTTTTGTGATGAGAAGAGGGTTCTCTTTTAATTTGTAGAGGGCTGCGACTTATTGCTGGTGTGATCTACGTAACATGGTTTTTATAATAAATATAATAATAACAGTTGGTTATGATTATTTTAAAATGATGAATTTATTATTTTCTCTCAGTTAATGTTGTCTGGATATTTCATGTGTTACACATTTGATAAATATTGGTGCCGTTTTTATATTTTTACGAAAATTGATCTACCGCAAACTCACTCTATTTTCTGATAAATGGATGGAGATGATAAAGAAATGTTATTTATTGGCTGGAGGGGTAAAACAGACAATTCGTGCTAATGGTGGCTGAAGATAATATTGGATATCCCTCTCCCCAAAAGAGGAGAGGGCAAATACAACAGACCTAGTGTTTCTTACCGAGTGCTGCCGCCAGTGCATCACTCATCGCGCTGTTACCTGCGCTGCTGGCATTATCACGCCCGCGAGGTTTTTGCGCTTGTGCCGGGCGACGTTCGTTTTGCTCACGCGGCGCGCTGCCACGGCGGTTGGATTCGCCAGGTTGTTCATCAAGACGCATGGTTAACGCGATACGTTTGCGAGATAAATCCACTTCCATCACTTTCACTTTGACGATATCACCCGCTTTCACCACTTTATGCGGATCATCGATGAATTTGTCGGACAGCGAGGAGATGTGGACTAAGCCGTCCTGATGAACGCCGATATCCACAAATGCGCCGAAGTTGGTCACGTTGGTGACCGCACCTTCCAGAACCATACCCACTTGCAGGTCGTTCATGGTTTCAACGCCGTCAGCAAACTTCGCCGTTTTGAATTCAGGGCGCGGATCGCGGCCAGGTTTCTCAAGCTCTTTAATGATGTCGGTAACCGTCGGCACCCCAAAGCGCTCGTCGGTAAATTCGCGTGCGCTAAGGCCACGCAACGCTTCACCGTTACCCATCAAGTCCTGTAGTGCCTGTTCGGTTGCTGCCAGAATACGCTCAACAACGGGGTATGCTTCCGGGTGAACGGTGGAGGCATCCAGCGGGTTGTCACCGTGGTTAATACGCAAGAAGCCCGCGCACTGCTCAAAGGCTTTCGGCCCCAGACGGCTAACTTTCAGTAATTGTTGGCGGTTCTGGAAACGACCATTTTCATCGCGCCAGTTGACGATATTTTGCGCCATCATGCGTGTTAAGCCTGCCACTCGAGTCAACAACGGCACTGAAGCGGTGTTGAGATCGACGCCAACGGCGTTTACGCAGTCTTCTACTACGGCATCCAGTTTTTTTGCCAGTTGCGACTGGCTAACATCGTGCTGATACTGGCCGACACCGATGGACTTCGGATCGATTTTAACCAGCTCGGCAAGTGGATCTTGTAGGCGGCGGGCAATGGAAACTGCACCACGAATCGATACGTCTAAGTCAGGGAATTCCAGCGCCGCCAGTTCGGATGCAGAATACACAGAAGCCCCCGCTTCACTGACAATCACTTTTTGCGCGGTGACTTTCGGGAATTGCTGCTGCACATCGAGGAAGAAGCGCTCGGTTTCACGCGATGCCGTTCCATTGCCGATAGCGACCAGCTCGACATTGTGTTTTTCGCACAGCGCCGCGACGGCCACAGCGGCTTTCGCTGCTTGCCCGGTATGCGGATAAATAGTATCGGTGGCGACCACTTTGCCGGTTGCATCAATAACGGCAACTTTCACACCGGTACGCAGGCCAGGATCGAGACCCATCGTGGCGCGAAGCCCCGCCGGTGCGGCCATCAACAGGTCATGCAGGTTACGGGCAAAAACGTTGATGGCTTCGTCTTCGGCGCGTTCACGCACGGTGCCCATTAGCTCGGTTTCAAGATGCATCAGCACTTTGATACGCCAGGTCCAGCTCACGACTGCACGGCGCCAGGCGTCAGCAGGTGCGTTGTTCAGACGCAAACCAAGATGGTCGATAATTAACTGCTCGCAGTAGCTTTCACGCGGAGGTTCGTCATGCTGCGGATCGGCATTCAGGGCGAGTTGTAAAATGCCTTCGTTGCGTCCACGGAACATTGCGAGAGCGCGGTGAGAAGGGACGGTGGCAATCGGTTCGTGATGGTCGAAATAGTCACGGAATTTTGCGCCTTCTTCTTCTTTGCCACTCACTACGTTGGCAACCAGATGCGCATTTTTCCACAGATAGTTACGCACTTTTGCCAGTAACGCCGCGTCTTCTGCAAAACGCTCCATCAGAATGTAGCGCGCGCCGTCCAGTGCAGCTTTGGTATCGGCAACGCCTTTGTCGGCGTCAATATAACGGGCGGCAGCATCTTCAGGCGTGTGTGATGGGTCGTTCCACAGCAGCTCGGCCAGTGGCTCGAGCCCTGCTTCAATGGCAATCTGTCCGCGTGTACGGCGCTTTTGCTTATACGGTAAATAGAGGTCTTCAAGCTCGGTTTTGCTCAACGTGCCATTGATAGCCGCGGCGAGTTCGTCACTCAATTTACCTTGTTCGGTAATCGATTTAAGGATCGTCTGGCGACGGTCTTCTAATTCGCGCAGATAGCTAAGACGGGTCTCTAACTGACGCAGTTGCGTATCATCCAGACCGCCGGTGACTTCCTTACGATAGCGTGCAATAAATGGCACGGTATTCCCTTCATCCAGCAGGCGAACGGCGGCATCAACCTGTTCATTTCGGGCCTTTAACTCGCTGGCGATAATGCGGCAGAGTGAATCATTCATCATGGCTTTTTCATCTGTGTGAGTCGAAATTTCAGGGGATAGTTATACGGATTGGAGGGCGAAAATGCCAGCCACAGCGCCCGAGAGATGATGAATCGGACTGTTCTGTTGCTGGCAGTGCGGGCTATTTCACATACTCAATTTCATTGATATACCACTGCGCTTCACCCGCAGGGGTTTGCACAATGGCGAGGTCACCCACTTCTTTTTTCAGCAGGGCGCGCGCCATGGGGGAATCGATAGAGATGTAATCTTTGCGACCAAAAATTTCGTCATAACCCACGATACGAAAACGCAGCTGGTTTCCTGCATCGTTTTCAATTTCAACCCACGCGCCAAAGAACACTTTGCCTTCTTGTTGCGGCGAATAGTCGACGATCTTTAACTGTTCCAGGCATTTTGTGAGATAACGCACTCTACGATCTATTTCTCGTAGCCGTTTTTTGTTGTACTGGTAGTCGGCATTTTCACTGCGATCGCCAAGGCTTGCAGCCCAGGTGACCTTTTTTGTCACCTCTGGACGTTCAATACGCCACAAGGTGTCCTTCTCTTGTTTAAGCTTTTCATAGCCTTCGCGGGTAATTAAGGGCGTTTTCATCTTCAGGCCTTGCAAAGTGTAGAGCGAAAGAAGTGATTTAAACCGAAATATCAGGGTGATGGCAATCCCGGACATTTGCGAACCAGGTCATTCTTTTTGGTTAAAAAGTGGCTATAACCATCTGTTTAATATGCTTTGTAACAATTTCGACTAGAATATATACCAGAATTGACTGGTCGTAACGTCGCAGTTTTTTAAGAATACGCACTCACTGTTCGAGCCTTTGGGAGTATAAGAATGCAAGAGAATTATAAGATTCTGGTCGTGGATGACGACATGCGCCTGCGTGCGTTGTTGGAGCGTTATCTCACCGAACAAGGCTTCCAGGTCCGTAGCGTTGCTAACGCAGAACAGATGGATCGCCTGTTAACCCGCGAATCCTTCCACCTGATGGTGCTTGATTTAATGCTTCCTGGCGAAGATGGCCTATCTATTTGTCGCCGTCTGCGCAGCCAAAGCAACCCAATGCCAATCATTATGGTTACCGCGAAAGGCGAAGAAGTTGACCGTATTGTAGGATTGGAAATTGGTGCTGATGACTACATTCCAAAACCGTTTAACCCACGTGAACTGCTGGCACGTATCCGTGCTGTTCTGCGCCGTCAGGCTAATGAACTGCCTGGTGCGCCTTCTCAGGAAGAAGCCGTTATTGCGTTTGGTAAGTTCAAACTGAACCTCGGCACCCGCGAGATGTTCCGTGAAGATGAGCCTATGCCATTAACGAGCGGCGAGTTTGCAGTACTGAAAGCGCTGGTAAGCCATCCGCGTGAGCCGTTGTCTCGCGATAAGCTGATGAACCTGGCGCGTGGCCGTGAATACAGTGCGATGGAACGCTCAATCGACGTGCAGATTTCTCGTCTGCGCCGCATGGTCGAAGAAGATCCTGCGCATCCACGCTATATCCAGACCGTATGGGGCCTGGGCTACGTATTCGTGCCGGACGGTTCCAAGGCATGAGGCGAGTCCGCTTCTCCCCCAGAAGCTCGTTTGCCCGGACGTTGTTACTGATCGTCACCTTGCTGTTCGTCAGCCTGGTGACGACCTACCTTGTGGTGTTGAACTTCGCCATTCTGCCGAGTTTGCAGCAGTTTAATAAGGTACTGGCTTACGAAGTCCGTATGCTGATGACCGATAAACTGCAATTGGAAGATGGCACGCAACTGGTGGTTCCGCCTGCATTTCGACGTGAAATCTATCGTGAATTGGGTATTTCCCTTTATTCCAATGAAGCGGCGGAAGACGCGGGTTTGCGCTGGGCGCAGCATTACGAATTCCTCAGTCATCAAATGGCGCAGCAGTTGGGCGGCCCAACCGAAGTGCGTGTTGAGGTTAACAAAAGCTCACCCGTTGTCTGGCTGAAGACGTGGCTGTCGCCAAATATTTGGGTTCGTGTCCCACTTACTGAAATTCATCAGGGCGATTTCTCGCCGCTGTTCCGTTATACGCTGGCAATCATGCTGTTGGCGATTGGCGGAGCATGGCTGTTTATACGTATTCAGAACCGACCCTTGGTTGACCTTGAGCATGCCGCTTTGCAGGTAGGTAAAGGGATTATTCCGCCACCGTTGCGCGAATATGGCGCATCCGAGGTGCGTTCTGTGACCCGGGCGTTTAACCATATGGCCGCCGGTGTGAAACAGCTTGCCGATGACCGCACATTGCTCATGGCGGGTGTCAGCCACGATTTGCGTACACCACTCACGCGTATTCGTCTGGCAACCGAAATGATGGGCGAAGAAGATGGCTATCTTGCTGAGTCGATTAACAAAGATATCGAAGAGTGTAATGCGATAATCGAGCAATTTATTGATTACCTGCGCACTGGGCAAGAGATGCCGTTGGAAACCGCCGATCTCAATAGTGTTTTGGGTGAAGTGGTGGCTGCGGAAAGCGGTTATGAGCGTGAAATTGACACTGACCTGCAAGCCGGTGAACTGTTGGTGAATATCCATCCGTTGTCGATCAAGCGTGCAGTGGCCAATATGGTGGTGAATGCCGCTCGTTATGGCAACGGCTGGATTAAAGTCAGCAGCGGTGGTGAAGTGAATCGCGCCTGGTTCCAGGTGGAAGATGATGGCCCAGGGATTAAACCCGAGCAGCTTAAGCATCTGTTCCAGCCGTTTGTACGTGGCGATAGCGCACGTAGCACCAGCGGCACCGGTTTAGGTCTGGCGATTGTGCAACGTATTATCGACAACCATAACGGTCTGCTGGATATCGGTGTGAGTGAGCGGGGCGGTTTGCGGATACGGGCTTATTTGCCGGTTCCGATGAAGAAGTCTCCTCTGCCTCTCAATAGCGAGAGGGAATAAAAAAAGCCTTCTCGTTATCGAGAAGGCTTTTTACTATCAACGCCGGGGCGAATTAAATCTTCGGCCCTGCGCTCACCAGCGCTGCACCTGCAGGGGTGTCAGTGTACTTCTCGAAGTTCTCGATAAACAACTTAGCCAGTTGTTCCGATTTTTCCTGCCACTGTTCCTGAGATGCGTAAGTATTACGCGGGTCCAGAATATCGCTATTAACACCTGCCAATGCGGTTGGAACCGCAAGACCAAAGATTGGCAACGTGAAGGTTTCGGTCTCATCCAGCGAACCATCAAGAATGGCGTCGATAATCGCACGTGTATCTTTGATGGAGATACGCTTGCCTGTACCATTCCAGCCAGTGTTAACCAGATAGGCCTGAGCGCCAGCGGCTTGCATGCGTTTAACCAGCACCTCAGCGTATTGCGTTGGATGCAGGGACAAGAATGCCGCACCGAAACAGGCTGAGAATGTTGGCGTCGGTTCAGTTACGCCACGCTCGGTCCCCGCCAGTTTGGCCGTAAAGCCAGACAGGAAGTGGTATTGCGTTTGGTTTGCCGTCAGACGTGAAACCGGAGGCAGTACACCAAAGGCGTCAGCGGTCAGGAAGATAACTTTTTTGGCATGGCCCGCTTTCGAAACTGGCTTAACGATATTGTCGATGTGATAGATAGGATAGGAAACGCGGGTGTTCTCGGTTTTAGAACCATCGTCAAAATCGATAGAACCGTCGTCGCGTACCGTCACGTTTTCCAGCAGCGCATCGCGGCGGATAGCATTAAAAATTTCTGGCTCTGCTTCTTTAGATAAGCGAATAGTCTTCGCGTAGCAGCCACCTTCAAAGTTGAACACACCGTCGTCGTCCCATCCGTGCTCGTCATCGCCTATCAGGCGGCGTTTCGGATCGGTTGAAAGGGTGGTTTTGCCTGTGCCAGACAGACCAAAGAACACCGCTACGTCGTCTTTTTCGCCGACGTTAGCCGAACAGTGCATCGAGGCAATGCCTTTCAGCGGCAGAAGGTAGTTCATGATTGAGAACATCCCTTTCTTCATTTCGCCGCCGTACCAGGTACCGCCAATTAACTGCACGCGCTCGGTCAGGTTGAAAGCAATGAAGTTTTCAGAGTTCAATCCCTGCTCTTTCCATTGTGGGTTGGTGCACTTAGCGCCATTCATCACCACAAAGTCAGCCTTAAATGTTTCTAACTCTTCATCAGTCGGGCGAATGAACATGTTTTTAACGAAATGAGCCTGCCAGGCCACTTCGGTAATAAAACGCACGGATAGACGGGTGTCAGCATTTGCACCGCAGAAAGCATCAACAATGAAGAGACGTTTGCCAGAGAGTTGGTTGGTGACAAGACCCTTCAGATTTTGCCATGTCTCTTCGCTAAGCGGTTTATTGTCGTTTTTACCTTTGCCGTTGTCTGCCCACCAGAGGGTGTCGCGCGTGGTGTCATCACGAACAATGTATTTATCCTTCGGGGAGCGGCCAGTAAAGATACCGGTATCAACAGCTATTGCGCCGAGATTTGTTTCTACGCCGCGCTCGAATCCTTCCAGATTGGGATTCAGTTCTTCGTGATAGAGGGTGTCGTAATCAGGGTTATAAATCACTTCACTTGCGTCATGAATTCCATAAGCCTTGAGATCTTGCGGGGTTATGCCTTTAACTCGCATTTCACTGCTCCTTAGCCAATTTGTACTGCTTGAGATTGTAGGGTTGTTTATTGGTTGTTAACCGCGACACCTATCATAGATTTGAGCATCCACTCGAATCTATATAGCGGAAAACGCTGTGAAGCGAGTCACAACGGGGTGAGAGTATGGCAGGAAATGCCAGGACGGCAGGGAAAATATTCTGAATATGTTAAAAAATAGTGCGATTAACGGACGGGTGTGATAGAGCGCGCATTCATGTGCAAACTGTGAAATGAGTTGAGTCTGAATGGCCTCACCTCAGTTCTCTCCCAAAGGGCAGTGAGAAAACGAAAGTGAGGTCGGGGAATCAATGAACTTGTGGATCTGCCGGGGAGGCGTTGTTACGGATTTCTGCAATGTCCATGGCGTTAAACACGTAGTGGTTACCGCAGTAATCACAGTTCATGTCAATTTCGCCTTCTTCGACGATGATGCTGTTCACTTCTTCATCTGGCAGCGTTTTCAACGCATCAGCACAGCGCTCACGCGAACAAGTACACTTAAATTCGACCGCCTGTGGATCGTACAATGTGACTTCTTCTTCGTGGTACAAACGCCATAACACGTCGTTGGCCGGCAAGGTCAGCAGCTCTTCAGCCTTGATCGTTTCGGTGAGTGCCGCAAGGTGATTGAAATCATCGGCCTGAGCATCTTGTGCTGGCAGAACTTGTAATAACATACCGCCAGCCGCTGGTTTACCGTCAACATCACCGGTACGGATAAACAGGCGAGTGGGTAGCTGCTCTGAACGTAAGAAATAATCTTCCAGGCAGGTTGCCAGCGTATCGCCTTCAAGCCCAACAACGCCCTGATAACGCTCGCCTTGAGCAGGGGTAATGGTGATAACCAGGTAACCGTTGCCAACCAGTGTTTTCAAATCCGCATCGGCCGGAATGTCACCTTTGAAGCGTGCAACACCGCGCATTTGCTGGTTATTGTTACCGTTAATTACCGCAAGGCTCATTGGGCCATCACCCTGCAATTGCACCGTAATATCGCCATCGAATTTGAGGGTTGCAGTCAGCAAACTGGTTGCGACCAGCAATTCGCCGAGAATAGTTTTCACCGGGGCGGGATAGTCATGGTTTTCCATGATTTGCCGCCAGGTATCGGAAACCGTTACCAGTTCACCGCGCACGGCGAAATTTTCAAACAAGTAACGATGCAGTTGGTCGTGTTGAGCCATAATTTTCTCTCATTCAGATGGCAGCTATTCGTTGCCACCGTGTTTAAATTTCATCAAATCGCGACGCTCTTTTTTATCAGGGCGACGGTCGGGGTGGGGCATCGTCAGCGCATTCATTTTGCGCGCCAGCGCCACTTTTTCCCGTTTAGTGATACTTTCCGCAGTCTCTTCATAAAGCTGCACGGCATCGGTGGCCGGGCGGCGTTGCTCGGTAATCGCCAGCACTTTGACCGTTTTTTCGTCATTGCCCTGGCGTAGCGTCAACATGGCATTCAGCTCAACGATTTTACTCGGTTTACTGCGTTGCCCGTTGTAATGCACTTTACCGCCTTCCACCATTTCCCGGGCAATAGCACGCGTTTTATAAAAACGCGCGGCCCACAGCCATTTGTCGAGACGCACACCTTCAGACGATTTTTCTTTCATCACGACTCCTTAAACAGCAACTTAGGGAGCAGTCGGCGATAGTCGTTCAATGCCGGATGGCGTTGATAGGTTTTTTCAGCCTGACCAGAATCTGGATTGGTGATGCCCAGGCAATATCGGATACCAAATTTCGCGGCGGAATCCAGAATGGGTTCGCTATCGTCGATAAATAGCGTCCTTGCGGGATCCAGTCCGGTCCGTTTAGCAACGGCTTGCCACAATCGCTGATCTTCTTTCGGATAACCAAATGTGTGGGTGGAAAGTAATAAATCAAGGTGCTGAGCTAAACCGGTATGTTCAAGTTTGACGGCCAGATTATGCGGGTGTGCGTTCGTCAGTAAAATGCGTCGTTTGCCACAGGCTTTGAGGGCGTCGAGAAACGGAACGGTATCTTCACGTAACACGGCGTTTCGCCCTTGTGCCGTTGTCATCGCACAAATATCCAATCCCAGACGCTCGCTCCAGTAATCCAGACAGTACCAGTTTAGCGTATGTTGTACGGCATGATATTCGGCAGCGATCAGCTTATGCGCTTCATCAAGTGGAATATCTCTTAGTTGGCTGACGGTTTCTGGCACCAGTTTCTGCCAAAAATGGTTATCGAAAGCGAGATCCAGCAGCGTACCGTCCATATCCAGCAATACGGTATCAACATCCTGCCAGGCAATATCAATATGCATAGGTTTGGACCTGATTAAGAGAAACTGCGCGACAGGTTAGCACAACCTGCCGCGTGAAGTTTAGAACAGCGGGCGTACAGCGGATATCGTGGTTAATGAGGGATTCATGCAGCTGTCATAGTACTGCTGGATTTGCGTCAGGCGGTTGCGATTGCGGCGGTAACGGCGAATAGCCAGCACACCGTTGATCAATAAACAGGTAATCATGCTGATGAGCAACAATGTGGTACTGATGTATCGCCACAAGCTGGTGCTGTCAGGAATTTTATGCAGGATGACGTGCTGTGTGCCGTTTGCATCCTGATAAATGCCGGTAATAATTCCTTCTGCACTAAACGGTGTTTTGAGCAGCATATCGGCCAGCCGCAAGAACTCGCTCCATTGCTCTTGTGCTGGAATATCATACAGCGGAACGGGCGGCAATGGCTGGTCGACCATGTCGCTGCCTTCATCGTTAATGATGACATACCCGCCAGGCGCTGGGCTGTTAAGAGCCTGCGCCGCACGGGCTGTTTCACGAATAAAGAACGGAGCTGTGGACGTTGTAACCAGATTATCAAGTGATTCAGCACTCACGGGGCGCAGTAGAACGTTCACGCCAGTGAGTTTGCCGGAGTCTGCTTTTTTGGTCAGAGCATCCCAATCTTTAGTGTTGCCCAGGTTTACCAACGCATTTTTCAGACGTACACATTCATCTTCTGCGGTACACAGCGCCTGGGTTTTCAGAACAATACCGGCGAAATCATCCAGCAACACCATGCCTGACTTCTGAATTGCGCTACGCAGTTGCGGGTTAACCTTTGAGTCGTCGCTGGTCTGCGGATGGATTTGCCCACTGACCGCCTCTGTTAGCGCGATGGCTTTATCCATGATGTCGGATTCTGGCAGTGGCAGTGCCGGTGCAGTATTCCAGATAATTTGCGCACAGTCGAACGGGGTGAACGGGTAAGTTTGCCGCGTGGTGTAGTTGCCCGGCGTGTGAATATTACACATACCGGTACCGTTCACTTTCAGAGTATCACCAACGCGAAGAGCCTTTTTATCAAGGTCTGTGACGGTAGTGGCTTCAATAGTTTGCGCGCCTTTCAACCAGGACAGACTTAGCTTTAACGGCATCTCCAATGGCACCCAGAGAGTCAGCATTATCAAAATCATCAGGCTTCCTGAAGCAATAACCAGGTTGCGCACCCAATGCTGAATTGGGAAGTTGCGCACTTCGTCATGCAGAGAAAGAAAACGCCCCTGGCGGAGCACATGCCTGTCGAGATAAATATCGATATCTGTTTTCTGCCCAAGATCCTGAGCAACATAAGGTTGCCAGTGAGCAGGATAGACCAGGTCAATGATCCCTAAAGATATATTGTTAATCTGGTCCTGATTAGACTCACCAAATAGTCCCCAGCGTTTAGGCGTTCCACGCAAACAATGGACTTCACGCAGTGCATTTTTTGCTGGTGGAGCAAATAAGCCCCACAGGCTGGCAGCCAGAAGCATAAAAGCGCCGCCAATTAACCATGGCAAAACAACCGGAGGGCTAACCAGACACAAGAACAGCATCATGAAAGCTACGCAGATCAGAATAGCTTCACGCAATCCATCGGGGCGGCTTAGCGCATACTCTTCAGGTGTTTCCTGGCGAATGTTGAGCAGTTCAATCTGTTCGCTTTCTTCACCACGAATAGACGCCTGGCTGTGAGGGACTTGCTCAAGAGCGAAACCACGGTTTTCACTGCTGTAATCGATGAGCGTGTGCCCGTTGAGGGAGATAACCAACGGCATGGAATCAGTACGAATCAGCTCAACGTAGTTATCGTTAGTAATGTACTGTTCCCAAAATGGCGGAAGGTGAACTTCTACTGAATCAAGGTAATAGCGCCATTTATTGGGATCGTCAGTCGATAAACCATAACGGGTAATGGAACGGGTAAGAGAAAGCGCGGTATTGCTCAACGCATTCAAGACAAGTTTTGCCGGTGCCGCACTCGCACCAGAAGGCCCTACGATGTCCTGCGAGCGGGATAATGATTCGATATAGTTTTCAACAGCGGCGCGTTCATCCGCCGTCAACTTACGAGAAGTTGCACCACTGAACGATTGAGCTTGTGAGACACGAGCGCGTAATCGCAGGCTGCGCCAGATAAGCCACCCCGCAATTAAGATGCAGGCCAGCATAGCAGCTAAAAGAAGTAATAAGGTGCTCATGCCTTCCCCATCAAACACTCGTTTTCTTATTAAAACGCAGCAAATTTCACCCCTTACAACATCGGGTGTAAAAATCGTTATCGGCAGGCGTGGTCTCAATCTTGAGACATTTTATCTGTATAGCCTGCTGTAACATAATGTTAGCAAAGCGACTTTACGAGAAATATCAGCAAATTCCTATTTCATTTGCAGCCTATTGACATGTAACAGAGGCTTTGAAAAATCATTTAAAGTTGCAAAAATGTAAATAATAACCGATGTCCGTTGCGTGAGATATGTGGCATAACGCACAATGGGGCACCTGTATTTACTGTCAGCCCGGCCACGATGAGTAAACCATTACAAAAACCGACCATTTTACATGTTGAAACCGTAGCTCGTTCACGGCTGTTTAACGTAGAAACGGTGGATCTGGAGTTCAGCAACGGTGTGCGCCGTGTTTATGAGCGTATGCGACCGTCTGCGCGCGAAGCTGTAATGATAGTGCCAATTGTTGATGACCATTTGATTTTGATTCGTGAATACGCGGTTGGCACGGAATCTTATGAGCTTGGTTTCTCGAAAGGGTTGATTGATCCGGGCGAGACTGTCTTTGAAGCGGCGAATCGTGAACTGAAGGAAGAAGTTGGCTTCGGGGCTAATCAACTGACGTTTTTGAAAAAGCTGACGATGGCACCGTCCTACTTCTCCAGCAAAATGAATATTGTGATTGCTGAAGACCTCTATCCTGAGTCCCTGGAAGGTGACGAACCGGAAGAATTGCCACAAGTACGTTGGCCGCTGGAATCGCTGCTCGATTTACTTAATGAAGAAGATTTCAGCGAAGCGCGAAATGTGAGTGCGCTTTTCCTGGTACGTGAATGGTTGAAAGAAAAAGGGCGTTTATAACGTTTTATATAGCAGCCCGCCTCAACGTGAGGCGGGCTGTATCAATGCTTTAGAACAACTCGTGGCTTTCGCCATTATCAATTATCGTCGTACCCACTTCATGCACGGCCTGCTGCGTAGGTTGGGTGCCTTCAATAAAGAACTCAGGACGGCTATTTCCACCATTAGCTAATTGCCCGGTGCTACGGTCGATATTCACCGTAACGATACCTGGCGGCGGTGTTAATGGTTCTTCTGGCACGCCTTCAAGCGCGGCTTTCATAAAATCATCCCATGCCGGTTGAGCACTCTTCGCCCCGCCTTCGTAACCTGAGATCTGATCTTTGATAGCCCCTGATGCAGATGTGCGTCCAAGATCGCGACGATGATCGTCAAAACCAATCCAGACGGATGTCACGACACCAGGGCCATAACCGGAGAACCATGCGTCTTTTGAGCTGTTAGTGGTACCGGTTTTGCCACCGATATCATTGCGCTTCAGATCACGACCAGCACGCCAGCCCGTACCTTGCCAACCGGGTTCTCCGTAGATATTCGAGTTGAGCGCGCTCTTAATCAGGAATGCCAATGGCGTATTAATGACATGCGGTGCGTATTCAGGCGGGCTGCTCTGCGCAACCAAATCACTGTTAGCTTGTTCGAGCTTCGGCATCGGAACGCTAACGTTTTGCTTTTCCTGAGATTGCGCAACGTCTTCAACATCCTGATTTTCCAGCACGTTAGACTTCTGCGTTTCACCGTAGATAACAGGAATATCACACTCCGGGCAGGCTACTTTCGGTTTCGCTTCAAAAATAGTACCGCCCACTTCATTCTCGATTTTAGAGATGTAGTAAGGGTCGACTAAGAAACCGCCGTTAGCCATAACGGAGTAACCGCGAGCTACTTGCATTGGGGTGAATGAGGCCGAACCTAACGCCAGGGATTCGGTGTGCACAATATTCTGTGCAGGGAATCCAAAGCGTTGCAGATATTCTGCCGCGTAATCGACGCCCATCGCCCGCATAGCCCGCACCATGACCACGTTTTTAGACTGCCCCAGACCCTGACGTAATCTGATTGGGCCTGCGTATTCAGGCGGTGAGTTTTTTGGCCGCCAGTCGGAACCAGCACCGGCATCCCAGCGGGAAATAGGCACATCGTTCAACACACTCGCTAATGTCAGCCCTTTATCCATTGCCGCCGTATACAAGAACGGTTTGATGTTGGAGCCAACCTGGCGTAAAGCCTGAGTTGCGCGGTTGAACTTGCTCTGATTGAAGTCAAAACCACCGACCAGTGCTACAACTGCGCCGTCATGCGGGTTGATTGAAACCAGTGCAGAGTTGACGTCCGGGACTTGCCCAAGCCACCAACTGTCGTCCACTTTACGGACCCAGACTTGTTGGCCCGCTTGCACAACGTCGGTCACTTTACGTGGCGTTGGGCCTTGCGCAGTATCCGAACGATACGGACGCGCCCAGCGCATGCCATCCATGCCGATGGAAACGGCGCTGCCGTCAGACATCATTGCTGTGGCTTCGTTCTGCGAAGCCTGGGTAATGACAGCCGGGAAAAGGGGACCATAAGTTGGCAAATTCTTTAAAGAATCGACAATCTTAGTTTTGTCCCACGGCGTTTCGCCTACCTTCCACAGCACATTTGACGGGCCACGGTAACCATGGCGCATGTCATAAGCCATGACATTGTTGCGAACGGCTTGCTGTGCAGCCTGCTGCGTTTTACGAGTGATGGTGGTGTAAACCTTGTAACCATCTTCGTAAGCTTTCTCACCGTATTTTGCCACCATGTCCTGTCGTACCAGTTCAGAAAGATAAGGTGCGGAAAACGCGATTTCTGGTGCGTGGTAATTCGCGTCAATAGGCTGGTTACGCGCTTCGTCGTATTGTGCCTGGGTAATGTAGTTTTCACTCAACATGCGTGATAACACCACATTGCGGCGAGAAGTCGCGCGATCCATTGAATAAAGTGGGTTAAACGTAGACGGCGCTTTTGGTAAACCGGCAATCACTGCCATTTCACTCAGCGTTAATTGATCAACCGACTTACCAAAGTAGACTTGTGCAGCAGCTCCCACACCATAAGCGCGGTAACCGAGATAAATCTTGTTGAGGTACAACTCGAGGATTTCATCTTTGGTCAGCAACTGCTCAATACGAATCGCCAGGAACACTTCTTTTATCTTACGCATCAGCGTGCGTTCAGGACTCAGAAAGAAGTTACGTGCTAACTGTTGCGTGATAGTACTCGCGCCCTGGGAAGCGTGACCAGAAAACAGCGCCACGCTGGCTGCACGGAAAATCCCCACAGGGTCAACCCCATGGTGCTCGTAGAAGCGACTGTCCTCGGTCGCAATAAACGCTTTCACCATTACTGGTGGAATTTGTTCGAGCGTTACTGGGATACGGCGCTTCTCACCGTATTGGGCGATTAACTCACCGTCAGCGCTATAAACCTGCATTGGGATCTGTAGTCGCACATCTTTAAGCGTGGCGACATCAGGCAATTGCGGCTCAATAAATTTGTAGAGCCCGAAGATCGAGCCTGCTCCCAGCAGAATGCAACATACTGCAAGGATTAATAAATACTTTACGAACTTCACCTTAGATTTCCCATTTCGTTTCCATTGAGCAGTTTATAAACAACCGCGCGGTAGTATAAAGGCAAGCCAGTGGCATTGGTACGGCATTTTCCTCTCACGGCGATAAGGAGATCGTAATCATGATGTTCGATACCTGGCAAATTGGCCTGGATATTCAATATGAAAACATTCGTGCTGTGGCTGTTCAGCGCCAGCGGCAAGGATGGCAGCTACGGCACTGGTGGCATCTGTCGTTGCCTGAAGGGACCTTTCGCGACGGTTTATTAACTAATGCTGAAGCCTTCACAAAGACGCTGGCTGACTGGCGAAAAGAGCTGCCTTTGCGCCATCAGTTACGCGTCTCTTTTCCTACTCAGCGAACATTACAACGTCCAGTTCCAGCACCTGATAAACGGTTGTCTGAACCAGCCAGTGAAGCTTATATCGCTCGCGCAACTGCGCGGCAGTTGCAAATGTCGCCGGCTCAACTTTGCTGGGATTATTTAGCGTCACAAGATGTTGCTGGCTCGCATTTGATAGTAGCTGCACGCCAGACAGATGTCGCTGCGTTGCTTAAAAACCTGGCAGCAGTCAGGCTTTATCCCGTAACAGTGACACCCGCAGCCAGTGCATTGCCAACGCTGATTACGCCATGCCATCTGGAAGCATGCCAATATCTGGTGCATCGCGAAAATACTCATTGGCTATGGGCGTCTACAGATGCTACACCGCGCTGGGGATGGACTGATGCCAACACGGTGCTGACAATTTCCGATTTGTGTCAGCAATTAACAACTGAACCGGAGGCGGTCGCATTAAGCCAGGTGCATTCTGAGCCACTGCCCGTTGGTATTTTGCCTTTAGATGCCTGGGGAGCGCTTTCACGGTTGCAACCACCGCTACCGCGTCACGGTGGGATGTTTACGGTTGCGATAGGTCTGGCAATTGGCAGGTCATCCCGATGACACCCCTTATCAATTTACTGCCCTGGCGCCAGAGGCAACGCAAAAAGCGCATGCTTCGCTGGAGCGCTTTATTCGCACTGGTTTTGATACTGATACCGTTGCTGGTCGCCAGTGGGAGGGCGTTTTCGGCGTGGGATGTTCGCCAGTTACAGGTGCAAAACGACTATCAGACAGCTACGTATTCCGCGTTGCAGCATCTCTATCAGCAACGGCTTACGTTACAAGAGCAGAACAATAAATTGCTGCATTTACAGCAAGTGAGGGAATCGCAAAAACAGGCCATTCAGGTTTGGGAAACACGGTTGATACAACTTGCCAGTTTTTTACCTGCGGGGACGTGGCTGTCCTCATTGTCACTGCAAAAAGAAAGCTTCGTCGTTAAAGGCCACGCCACTGCTCTGGAGGTAATGCAGGCGCTGGAGAAGGAACTCACTCAGCTTGAAGGCGTATCTACCGTTCGGGCTGGAGCGATGCAACATGATGCGCAGGGCGGTTTTGGCTTTGCTTTCACGTTAACTCTCTCTGAGGTGGCAAATGCCCTGGTCAATTGAGCGGTGGTTGAGTGGTCAAGCCTGGATACGCGTCGTATCGCTTGTCGCCCTGACAATATTGCTAACGCTTGCAGCATGGCTTCTCGTGATACATCCACACCATTCCCTGAGGCAGCAACTGGCAAGTGGCAATCAGCAGACGAGCCAACAGCAAGCTGAACTGCGAAGAAAAATTCGGGAAATTAAGTCGCCAAAAAAAGCGATGTTGCCAGTAAGCGCGCCAATATTTTCTGTTTCGCAGCTCGTCGGGCAATCAAACGGGCAACTGCTAAAGTGGCTGCCTGAGGAGAAGCAGGGCGTGCTGGAGATGCTTGTTCCATGGGAAATGCTGCCGATCTTATTTACCCGGCTTGCTGAGTACCGCGTTGTATCGAGCCACAGTTTCACTATTACGGCGCAAGGGGAATGGCTCAAACTTGTGCTGACAATGGAGTTTGCTGATGAACCGTAGCATTTGGATAGGGTTATTAATCATGGTGTCAACCGCGCGCGCGATGCCTCCCAACCCTTTTCAGCCGCAGATTTCACCTTGTAAAAAACTGACAGAGCAACTTGTGGGCTGGTCGTTACAAGGAGTCGTTAGCTCAACAACCTCCAGCACAGCTCTGATGCGCAGCCCGCAGGGTGCATTGCTGCGAATCAAAGCAGACAGCGAACTTTTTCCGGGTGTACATATTGAAAATGTAGGTGTGGGCTTTGTTGCCGCAAAACTGGTTCCAGCCTGCCAGCCTTCTTCTTACCATTGGGAAATAAAAGGAATAACTTATGCCATGGATTTGGGTATTACTTCTGGCGCTCGTTCTGCCATTCTCAAGCCAGGCAGATAAAGGCATTTCTTTGGTGCTGGACAACGCACCTGTAGCTCAGGTTTTACAAGCGTTGGCCGAGAATCAAAACATTAACCTGATGATAGCGCCTGGTGTCGACGGCGTTCTGTCACTCAATTTGATTAACGTGCCGTGGAAGCAGGCATTCCAACTGGTATTGAACACCGCAGAACTTAGCCAGCAACGCGAGGGCAATGTCATACAAATTTGGCCAAAAGCACGTCTGCAAGAGAAGCACGCTTTAGCGATGGAACTTCGTAAACAACAAACTCTTGATCAACCACTGCTATATCAGGTTTTTTCCCCTCATTATGCGCAAGCTGAAGAGTTGTCCGCGGCATTAAAAGCCGGTGGAGGCAATCTATTGAGTGCGCAGGGAAATATCACAACAGACAAACGTACCAACCGGTTGATTGTGAGAGATAACAAAACCGTGCTTAAACAGATAGCTGATTGGGTCGCGGAAATGGATTTGCCATTAGGGCAAGTTGAAATTGCTGCACACATTGTCACCATCAATCAGGATAAACTTCGTGAGCTTGGTGTGAAATGGTCTGCTGCGGAACAGACAGGCGAGAGTAAGCTCCATCAATCTACCGGAGTTTCCGCAGACCTTTCGGTCGGCACCGCAACAACAAAGGTAGGTTTTAACATTGCGCGCATAGATGGGCGGTTGCTTGAATTTGAGTTATCAGCTCTGGAACAACAGCAACAGCTTGAGATTATCGCCAGCCCGCGCTTGATGGCGGCGCATCAACAGCCAGCCAGCATTAAGCAAGGCACTGAAATCCCGTATCAGGTTTCCAGTGGGGACAGTGGGGCGACCGCAATTGAATTTAAAGAGGCCGTGCTGGGGATGGAAGTGACGCCTACGATTCAATCGCACGGCAACATTCGCTTAAAACTACGTATCAGCCAAAACATGCCTGGGCGAAGTATTCAGCAGGCTGATGGCGAAGTGTTGGCGATAGATAAGCAAGAAATTGAAACGGTGGTCTCAGTCAAAGATGGTGAAACCCTCGCATTGGGCGGAATTTTCCAGCAACACAACACAGACAGCAGCGACCGCGTTCCCCTTCTTGGTTCCCTGCCTCTGGTAGGTAGCCTGTTTCGTTATGATGCTAAAAACCATCAACGTCGTGAATTAGTAGTGTTTATTACACCTCGACTTATTCCTGTTCCGTAGTATTTTCTTTCATCATAGTAGAGTTTTTCTTTGAAACGATGCCCAGGTGTTTGACGGCAGAGAGGAATTAGCTTACAAGGTGTACCGTTTCGAGAGGCTGGTTGCTCAAGACTTGTGACAGATAACCCTGATTTATGCATTTTCTGCGTCATAGAAACGCAGGGGAATATAATCGGTTGCCAAACCACCTTGAGTATTGAGATAATTTTCAGTCTGACTCTCGCACTATCGCTTATGAGGTTTCAGTTCATGTCCCGCTGCACCTGGTTTTAACAGGGCGGGTTTATCATCAACGAATTGTCTTAGTAGTACCGAAAAAATGGCAGAGAAACGCAATATCTTTCTGGTTGGGCCTATGGGTGCCGGCAAAAGCACTATTGGGCGTCAGTTAGCTCAGCAACTCAATATGGAATTTTTCGA
>DASXXQ010000039.1:0-10234 GCA_036502985.1 Buttiauxella sp. | reverse complement strand
GTCAGGGTTTGCATCAGTGCACCGGCAAGGCCAAGTGCTCCTCCGGCAAGAATGCCCGCCAGTGTGCGGGGGAGGCGCGCATCGAGCACGATAGTGCAATCCGCACTTTTGCATTGGCCGCTAAGTGCATCCATAACGACTTCAACAGGCAGTGATTTAGCACCTAACAGCAAACTGAGTGTTGCCATCAAGAGCAGCAAGAAAAGCAGGATAAGCAGAACGGATAGCCGAGAAGCCGACATAGTGTTACCTGATACAAATTCCATGTAAAATTTAATGATAGTTATTATCATTATCACTCTTATTTGTTTATGTTAGCATGAGCCGCCTCGCACCCGGAAAGAAAAATTAGTATTAAGGTCATGTAATGAACCGCAATTCTTTGCTCCTAAATCTCAGTTTACTCAAGACTCATCCTGCTTTTCGCGCCGTTTTCCTCGCCCGTTTTATCTCCATTTTATCTCTGGGGTTACTGGGTGTTGCGGTGCCAGTACAAATTCAGATGCTAACGGGTTCCTCGTTGCAAGTTGGGTTAGCGGTGACGTTAACAGGCAGTGCAATGTTTATTGGCTTGATGATGGGCGGCGTGCTGGCTGACAGACACGAGCGCCGTCGCCTTATCTTGCTTGCGCGTTCAACCTGCGGAGTGGGTTTCATTGGCCTGACAATTAACGCCGCCTTGCCGGAACCTTCGCTCGCCGCAATTTACCTGCTCGGCGTGTGGGATGGCTTCTTTGGTGCGCTCGGCGTCACAGCACTTCTCGCCGCAACTCCTGCGTTGGTCGGGCGTGAGAATTTAATGCAGGCAAGCGCGATTACTATGCTCACCGTGCGCCTCGGTTCAGTAATATCGCCGATGATTGGCGGCCTGTTGCTGGCGTCGGGCGGCGTGGTGTGGAACTACGCGCTGGCTTCAATCGGTACGTTTATCACCTTGCTGCCATTGCTGAGTTTGCCGAAACTGGCACCGCCGCCGCAAGCGCGTGAAAACCCACTGCTTTCTTTGTGGAACGGGCTACGTTTCCTGGTCGGTCATCCGATTATCGGCGGTATTGCCTTAGTCGGTGCATTACTGACGATGGCGAGCGCGGTGCGCGTTCTGTATCCGGCATTAGCCGGGCACTGGAACATGAGTGCCGCGCAAATCGGTCTGATGTATGCAGCGGTTCCGCTGGGGGCAGCTATTGGCGCGTTAACCAGCGGGCGCATCGCTCATCACGCACGTCCTGGTATGATTATGCTGGCAAGCGGAGTCGTGTCGTTTATCTCAATCGGGATGTTCAGTTTGATGCCTTTCTGGGGGCTTGGGCTTGCTTGCCTTGCGCTATTTGGCTATCTCAGCGCAATCAGTTCGTTGCTGCAATACACCCTGATTCAGACGCTGACACCGGACGGCATGCTCGGTCGTATTAATGGATTATGGACGGCACAAAACGTTACTGGCGATGCGATTGGGGCCGCGATTTTAGGTGCGATGACGGTGGCGCTAACGCCCGTTGCGGCGGCCAGTTCCGGTGGTTTTGCATTGACGTTATGCGGGATTGTGCTGGCGATTGTTCTGGTGCAGTTGCGACGTTTCCAGCAAGCCACTCCGGAACAAACCGAAGCGGCTGTGGCTAAGTAGTTATTTGCTGGCAAATAACGTGCTCATGCGATCAAGTATCTGAGTGGCACTGTAATAATCCAGACGGAATGTTTCGGTGCCCAACGCGTAAACCTGTTTTTTCTGCACCGCAGGGATATGCGAGAGCAGCGGGTTAGCTTCCAGAGCCGTCACGTCTTTCTCGTCGCTGGCGAACAGGAACAGACTCTCGCCATTTAAACCTGCCGCAAGGTTTTCACCGCCTAATTGCACGATGTCGTGACGTTTTCCCATACTTTGCAGGGCCGGAACAGTCGCAGGTAGCGTCGATAATGTGAAGCCAAGTTGTTGAAGTAATTTCCCTTGTGCCGATTCAGACGTCCAGATGTTGGCCGAATGAGATGCCGGGGTGTAAACCAGTGCAGTAACGGGCTGAGGTGGCAACGTCATATGCATTTTTGCTTCACTGAGTTGCTTATCGAAGCTGGAAATTCTGTCAGCCGCTTGCTTTTCGTGGCCGGTAATTTCGCCGAGCTGAGTGAGCAATTCCTGCCAGCTTTTATCGTCGTAATTAATCACCAGCGTCGGTGCGATAGCGGATAACTGGTCATAAAGGGCGAGGGCGGAATCACCTCCGGTGGCGCTGATCAAAATCAGGTCTGGCATTTGCGCCGCAACGGCTTCAGCGCTGGCTTCGCCAATATATAAACGTTGAACCTTACGTGCTTTGGCAACATCACCCCACTGGCGCAGGAATCCTTGCGAATCCGCCATGCGGTTTCCCGGCGTCGTTGCGCCGCTGGCGATTATTGGCGCATCAATTGCCAGTAGCGAGCCGGTTAATGTCACGCTTGTGGAAACAATCCTCTGGGGAGCCTGTTCAAGCGTGTGTGTTCCACGGTTGTCAGTGAGGGTTCGCGGCCAGTCGGCTGCATGGGCAACGCTGCTCAGGCATAAAAGGATAACTGCGGAGAATCTGATTTTCACTCAATGACATCCTGTTGAATTGTGTGCGCAATGTTATGGTAATGCTTCTCATTTTCACCATTCTGCCCTCCCTGCGCAAGTATCACGATTGTTAAAAAAAATTTGCCTTTGTTGACAGCGGGCAGGTTTCTCTTTAGGTTACGACTCCGAAATACAAATGATAATTATTATTAATATCTTTTATCATTATTTAACGGAGGACGAATGGAAACGTTGCTGGCGCCGCAGTCACAAGAAAAAAAACTAACCCATTGTGCAGATAGCTTTTTCTTTATGTCGCCTTACCGAAGTTTTTCGACAACTGGCTGCTTCGCACGTCTTGATAGCCCGGCGCTGGATGGCGCAAATCCCCATGGTCACCTGCAAACACAGCTTCGCGAAGCGTTTGAAAATGCCAAAAAGCATGGCATCGAGAAGCCGATTGTTGTTGGCGCAATCCCCTTTGAACCTCGCAAACCATCAGCTTTATTTATTCCTGAAAGCTCGCATACGTTTTCACGTGCGCAGCGCCAGGATGACGCCAGCCAATTTGTGGCGGGTAAACCGCTAAACATTGCGGCCCGCAAAGCGATTCCAGAACAAGACAAATTTATGGAAATGGTGGCACATGCCGCTGTCGCAACGTCGCAACCGGATATCGACAAAGTGGTGCTCTCACGCTTGATTGATATCGAAACCGATGTGCCTGTTGATCTCGATGCGTTGCTCAATCGCCTGATCAGCCAAAACCCGACCAGCTATAACTTCCATGTTCCGCTGCCGGATGGCAGCTCGCTGGTGGGGGCAAGCCCCGAATTGCTGTTACGCAAATCCGGCAAGAATTTCAGCTCGTTGCCGCTGGCAGGTTCAGCGCGACGCGACAAAGAAAATATCCAACGTGATAGCGAAATTGGCGCGCAACTGCTGCGTTCAACTAAAGACCGTCATGAACACGGCCTGGTGACTCAGGCGATGCAAAGCGTATTGCAGCCGCACAGCCAGTATTTAACGCTTTCTGATACGCCAGAACTGATCACGACCCCAACGCTATGGCATCTCGCCACGCCCATTTACGGGCAGGTAAAAGACAGCCAGGACAACGCGCTTTCGCTTGCCTGCTTGCTCCATCCAACGCCTGCATTAAGCGGCTTCCCGCACGATGTCGCGCAAAAATTGATTGCTGAACTCGAACCGTTTGACCGCGAATTATTTGGTGGAATTGTCGGTTGGTGTGACGCCGAAGGTAACGGTGAGTGGGTGGTGACGATTCGCTGTGCGCGCGTAGGCGGCAAACACGTGCGCCTGTTCGCCGGGGCGGGCATCGTGCCGGCTTCATCACCGGAATCAGAATGGCGCGAAACCGGCGTAAAACTTTCCACCATGCTCCACGTATTCGGACTTAATTAAATGGCGATTCAATTCACTCGTTGGCCAGCGGATTTGGCCGCACGTTACCGCGAGAAGGGCTACTGGGCGGATTTACCGCTTACCGACATTCTTACTCGTCATGCAAAAAATGATGCTATTGCGCTCATCGATGGCGAACGCCATTACAGTTACCGCGAGCTGGAGTTGGCAGCGACTCGCCTGGCGTGTGCATTGCAACGCCGTGGCCTGCGTTCTGGTGAAACTGCATTGGTTCAGCTTGGTAATGTGGCGGAACTGTACATCACGTTATTTGCGCTACTGAAAATTGGTGTCGCCCCGGTAAACGCACTCTTTAGCCACCAACGTACCGAGATGGAAGCGTATGCGAAACAAATCGAACCAGCGATTCTGATTGCCGATCGCAAACACAACCTGTTCTCTCATGACGATTATCTGGATGCGCTCTGCCAACAGAACCCAGCGCTGCGCATGGCGGTATTACTGAATGAAAACGATCGCGAACGTTCGCTGAGCGCGTTTATCAACGAGCCGGAAGATAACTTTATTGCCTGCCCATCGGCCGCCGATGAAGTGGCTTTTTTCCAGCTTTCTGGCGGCAGCACCGGCACGCCCAAACTGATTCCGCGCACGCATAACGACTACTACTACAGTATTCGCCGCAGTGTAGAAATTTGCCATTTTGATAGCCAGACGCGTTTCTTGTGCGCGATCCCTGCGGCCCATAACTATGCGTTGAGTTCACCGGGTTCGCTGGGCGTATTTTACGGCGGTGGGCGAGTGGTGTTGGCAAATGACCCAAGCGCCACGTTGTGTTTCCCACTTATCGAACGCCATCAAATTAATGCCACCGCGTTGGTGCCACCGGCTGTCAGCCTTTGGCTACAGGCAATTAGCGAGTGGGGCAGCAATCAATCCCTTAAGTCTTTAGCGCTGTTACAGGTTGGCGGCGCACGTTTGAGCGAAGCCTTGGCAGCACGCATTCCGTCGGAAATTGGTTGCCAGCTTCAGCAAGTATTCGGCATGGCGGAAGGGCTTGTGAACTACACACGCCTTGATGATGACAACGACCACATCTTTAAAACCCAGGGCAAACCGATGTGCCCGGACGACGAGGTTTGGGTCGCTGATGAAAACGGTAATCCATTGCCTGCAGGTGCGGTGGGCCGCCTGATGACGCGTGGGCCATATACCTTCCGCGGCTATTACCGCAGCCCGGAACACAATGCCAGCGCCTTTGATACCAACGGTTTTTACTGTTCCGGCGATCTGATTTCTATAGCCGAAGATGGCTACATCACGGTCCAGGGGCGCGAAAAAGATCAGATCAATCGCGGTGGGGAGAAGATCGCCGCCGAGGAGATCGAAAACCTGCTGCTGCGCCATGAAGAGATCATTCACGCCGCGCTGGTTTCAATGGAAGACATTCTGCTGGGCGAAAAAAGCTGTGCGTTCATTGTTGGCAGCCGCCCGTTCCGCGCCGTAGAGATTCGTCGCTATTTGCGTGAGCTGGGCATTGCAGATTTTAAGCTGCCGGATCGTATCGAAATTGCTGAAAGTCTGCCGCTTACCGCGGTGGGCAAAGTGGATAAAAAACGCTTGCGCCAGTTGATTGCTGATAAGCAACTGGCTTCTTGATTGACGGAGAAATTATGGCTATCCCAAAACTGAATGCGTACACCTTACCGACGGCTGCAGACATCCCAGAAAATAAAGTGAACTGGGCTTTTGAACCCGAGCGAGCGGCGCTGCTGATTCATGATATGCAGGAATACTTCATTGATTTCTGGGGTGACAATTGCCCGATGATCCAACAGGTTATCGCCAACATTGCCGCTCTGCGCCAGTATTGCAAGCAGCACAATATCCCCGTTTATTACACCGCTCAGCCTAATGCTCAAAGCGATGAAGACCGCGCGTTGCTCAACGACATGTGGGGGCCGGGTTTAAACAAACACCCTGAACGCCAGAAAGTGGTGGCTGAACTGGCACCCGACGAGCAGGACACGGTGTTGACCAAATGGCGTTACAGCGCGTTTATCCGCTCGCCACTGGAACAAACTTTGAAAGAAACCGGCCGTAACCAACTGATTATCTGCGGTGTGTATGCCCACATCGGTTGTATGACGACGGCAACAGACGCGTTTATGCGTGATATCAAACCGTTTATGGTGGCCGACGCACTGGCAGATTTCAGCCGCGAAGAACACATGATGGCACTGAAATACACCGCCGGACGTTCAGGACGTGTGGTCATGACGCGTGATTTGCTGCCAGAAGCCGCGCCGCAAAACAAACAGCAATTGCGAGAAGTCGTGCTGCCAATGCTTGATGAATCTGACATCCCGGAAGACGACGAAAATCTGATTGATTACGGCCTTGATTCGGTACGCATGATGGCGCTTGCCGCACGCTGGCGCAAAATTCACGCGGATATCGACTTCGTGATGCTGGCGAAGAACCCGACCATCGACGCATGGTGGGCGTTGCTGTCGCGGGAAGCTCAGGCATGAACATCGACTTTAGCGGCAAACGCGTCTGGATAACGGGCGCGGGCAAAGGCATTGGCTATTACACGGCGCGGGCGTTCAGTGAAGCTGGCGCAAAGGTGACGGGCTTTGATGTGGCCTTCCCGCTCGATGCTTATCCCTATTCCACAGAAGTGTTGAATGTGGCGGATGCCGGCCAGGTTGCCCGTGTTTGCCAGCGTCTTCTGAGCGATGAACCGCAAATCGATGTGCTGGTCAATGCGGCAGGTATTTTGCGTATGGGCGCAACGGATGCGTTAGCGCTGCAAGACTGGCAGGACACCTTTGCGGTGAATGTGGGTGGCGCATTCAATATGTTCCGCGCCGTCATGCCACGCATGCGTGAACAGCGTGGCGGGGCCATGGTGACAGTGGCTTCTGACGCGGCACATACGCCACGCACCGGAATGTCTGCTTATGGCGCATCGAAAGCAGCGTTGAAAAGTTTAGCGCTGACGGTTGGCCTGGAACTGGCACCGTTCGGTGTGCGCTGTAACGTGGTGTCGCCAGGTTCGACCGATACCGATATGCAGCGCACGTTGTGGACATCGCCGGACGCCGAGCAGCAGCGCATTAAAGGTTTCCCGGAACAATTTAAACTGGGCATTCCGCTGGGTAAAATTGCCCGCCCGCAGGAAATCGCCAGCACCATTATGTTCCTCGCTTCACAACACGCCAGTCATATCACCTTGCAGGACATTGTGATTGATGGTGGCGCAACGCTCGGAGCCTGAATGAGTATCTGGAAACGGCAGTTAACGCTTGATGAGTTAAACCGCACCAGCGTGGGCACCATGGTTGAGCATCTCGGCATTATCTACACGCGCATTGACGACGAAAGTCTTGAAGCGGAAATGCCGGTTGATAACCGTACTCAGCAGCCGTTCGGCTTGCTGCATGGCGGGGCATCGGTGGTACTTGCGGAAACCTTGGGGTCGATGGCGGGTTTTCTTACCACCACAGAAGGGCAGTGTGTGGTGGGAACAGAGATTAATGCCAGTCACCATCGAGCTGTGGCGTCAGGGACGGTGCGGGGCGTCTGTAAACCGTTGCATCTTGGTAAGACTTCCCAGGTTTGGGAAATCGCCATTTTTGATGCCCGTGATAAACGTTGTTGCACCAGTCGTTTGACGACGGCAACGCTGGGGTAACGTTGTGGTGGATGGCGCATGCGTTTATCCACCCAACCAATCACCCTACAAAGGCTGTTTAGTAGGTCGGATAAGCGCAAGCGTTATCCGACAGATTTTTAGCCCCTCTATTTCCCGCATCGTGATCCCCTTAACAAGCTGATGTAAAGACCTGGTCAAACCACTGTATTATAACGTTTCAATATTGTTAAATCCGCGTGCTTGTTCTAGAACAAAACGGTAATACCGTCTACCTCTGGCTCTACACATGGAAAACAAATATGAATAATCCAGGGAAACACCTCATATGGGCTGTGCTTGCACTGATAGGTGCATTCGCGCTCGGCTACATCGCGCTCAATCGAGGTGAACAGATAAACGCATTGTGGATTGTGGTTGCCTCAATCTGCGTTTACCTCATCGCTTATCGTTACTACGGCCTGTTTATCGCTAAGCGGGTCTTAACCGTTGATGCCACTCGTATGACGCCAGCTGTGCGCCATAACGACGGGCTGGACTACGTTCCAACCGACAAAAAAGTATTGTTTGGTCACCATTTTGCGGCTATTGCCGGTGCAGGGCCGCTCGTTGGGCCAGTACTTGCCGCTCAGATGGGCTACTTGCCGGGGATGCTCTGGCTGCTGGCGGGCGTAGTCTTGGCCGGTGCGGTACAAGATTTTATGGTGCTGTTTGTCTCAACCCGTCGTGACGGGCGTTCACTGGGTGAACTGGTGAAAGAAGAGATGGGCAACACGGCGGGCGTTATTGCGCTGGTGGCCTGTTTTATGATCATGGTTATCATCCTTGCGGTGCTGGCGATGATCGTGGTGAAAGCGCTGACCCACAGCCCGTGGGGCACATACACCGTGGCGTTTACCATTCCGCTGGCGCTGTTTATGGGGGTGTATATTCGCTATTTGCGCCCAGGGCGCATTGGTGAAGTGTCGGTCATTGGTCTGGTGATGCTGATTTTCGCCATTATCTCTGGCGGCTGGGTAGCAGAAAGTCCAACCTGGGCACCGTACTTTGACTACACCGGTGTACAACTGACATGGATGCTGGTGGGCTACGGGTTTGTCGCCGCTGTGTTGCCAGTCTGGTTGCTGCTGGCACCGCGTGATTACCTCTCAACCTTCCTGAAAATCGGTACCATTATCGGGCTGGCGATTGGCATTCTGATCATGCGCCCAACGCTTCAGATGCCATCTTTGACCAAATTCATCGACGGTACTGGCCCGGTCTGGACGGGCGACTTGTTCCCGTTCTTGTTTATTACTATCGCTTGCGGCGCGGTTTCTGGCTTCCACGCGTTGATCGCCTCTGGCACCACACCCAAAATGCTGGCTAACGAAAACCAGGCTTGCTTCATCGGTTACGGTGGCATGCTGATGGAATCGTTTGTGGCAATTATGGCGCTGGTTGCGGCCTGCGTTATCGACCCGGGCGTGTACTTCGCCATGAACAGCCCGATGGCGGTTCTGGCTCCGGCTGGCACCACCGATATTGTGGTGTCTGCGGCAAGTGTAGTCAGCAGCTGGGGCTTCCATATCACCCCTGATACCTTGACCAACATTGCTAACGAAGTGGGCGAGCAAAGCATTATCTCACGTGCGGGCGGCGCACCAACGCTTGCGGTAGGGATGGCGTACATTCTGCACGGCGCGCTCGGCGGCCTGATGGATGTCTCGTTCTGGTATCACTTCGCTATTTTGTTCGAGGCGCTGTTTATTCTGACGGCGGTTGATGCCGGTACGCGTGCGGCACGCTTTATGCTGCAAGACTTGCTGGGCGTCATTTCCCCTTCGCTTAAACGAACCGACTCCCTACCTGCGAACTTACTGGCAACGGCGCTGTGCGTCATGGCATGGGGTTACTTCCTGCATCAGGGCGTTGTCGATCCATTGGGAGGTATCAACACCTTGTGGCCACTGTTTGGTATCGCCAACCAGATGCTGGCAGGCATGGCACTGATGCTGTGTGCGGTTGTGCTGTTTAAGATGAAGAGACAGAAATACGCGTGGGTGGCATTGGTGCCAACCGCATGGTTGCTGTTCTGCACGCTGACGGCTGGCTGGCAAAAAGCCTTCAGCCCGGATACTAAAGTGGGCTTCCTGGCTATCGCTAACAAGTTCCAGGCGATGATCGACAGCGGCAAAATCCCGGCGCAATACACTGAGTCGCAGCTTTCTCAACTGGTGTTTAACAACCGTCTGGATGCTGGCCTGACTATCTTCTTCATGGTGGTCGTGGTGGTCATTGGTCTGTTCGCGATTAAAACAGCGCGACAGGCGTTGAAATCTGACATCCCAACCGCGAAGGAAACCCCTTACGAGAAGATGCCAGAAGACGTTGAACAGATTGTTGCGCAGGCTAAGAGCGCGCACTAAGTAGAATAATCCACCTTCTCGCGAGGGAAGGTGGGTTTAACCACGGGAGGCTCTATGTTCGACACCCTCGCCAAAGCCGGTAAATATCTCGGCCAGGCCGCTAAACTGATGGTTGGCGTACCGGATTACGACAATTACGTGCAGCACGTCCGTCTGACTCATCCGGAGCAGACGCCGATGACATACGAAGAGTTTTTCCGCGAGCGCCAGGATGCACGCTACGGCGGAAAAGGCGGCGCTCGCTGCTGCTAATTT
>DASXXQ010000038.1:0-7063 GCA_036502985.1 Buttiauxella sp. | reverse complement strand
GGGCTTGATGTTGTGGATGCAAAAAGTGTATGGCGATAAAGCGCCAGAAGCGTGGCAAAAACTGGCGAAGAAAACCGTTACCGTGACCAAAGGCTGGAGCGAAGCCTATGGTCTGTTCCTGAAAGGGGAAAGTGATCTGGTGTTGAGCTACACCACTTCTCCGGCATACCACATCATCGAAGAGAAGAAAGATAACTACGCGGCGGCGAATTTCAGCGAAGGGCATTATTTGCAGGTTGAAGTTGCAGGTCGTTTAGCGTCCAGCAAACAACCAGAGCTTGCTGAAAAGTTCATGAAATTCATCACCTCGCTAGGTTTCCAGAATACAATCCCAACCGGTAACTGGATGTACCCGGTTACCGATGTGAAATTGCCTGAAGGGTTTAACGGCTTAGTCAAACCGCAGACTACGCTGGAATTCAGCGCGCAAGACGTCTCTAAACAACGGGCAAACTGGGTTAGCGAATGGCAACGCGCCGTCAGCCACTAATCCCCGGCTGGTTGGTACCAGGGCTATCTGCTTCCACACTGGTGGTGGCAGTAGCCCTGGCGGCTTTTATCGCGCTGTGGTTTAACGCGCCGCAAACTGATATCCGCGCGTTGGTGCATGATAGCTATTTGTGGCACGTGCTGCGTTTCTCTTTCTGGCAGGCGTTTCTCTCAGCCGCCCTTTCGGTATTCCCGGCGATATTTATTGCCAGGGCGCTTTATCGCCGCCGTTTTCCTGGCCGTTTAGCCTTATTACGTCTTTGTGCCATGACCCTGGTGTTACCGGTGTTGGTCGCCGTATTCGGTATTCTTACGGTGTACGGACGCGAAGGTTGGTTGGCCTCATTGTGTGCCTGGCTGGGAATCGAGTGGACATTCTCGCCTTACGGTTTAAAAGGCATTTTATTAGCACACGTCTTTTTCAACATGCCAATGGCGACACGCCTTCTACTTCAGGCACTCGAAAACATCCCCAGCGAACAACGCCAGGTAGCCGCACAACTTGGCATGCAGGGGTGGAATTTCTTCCGTTTTGTTGAGTGGCCATGGCTGCGCCGCCAGATTCTTCCCTCTGCCGCGCTGATTTTCATGCTTTGTTTCGCAAGCTTTGCCACCGTGCTTTCTTTGGGGGGCGGGCCGCAAGCAACCACTATCGAGCTGGCTATTTTCCAGGCGCTAAGTTACGACTACGATCCCGCACGTGCAGCACTGCTCGCCCTGGTACAAATGGTGTGTTGTTTAGGACTGGTAGTGATGAGCCAGCGCCTGAGCAAAGCAATTCCCGTCGGTATCAGCCAAATGCAGGGCTGGCGCGACCCGCAAGATAACCTGCGCCGTAAACTGTGTGACGGATTGTTAATCTCCCTCGCACTCCTGCTGTTGCTGCCTCCACTTTTGGCGGTAATCATTGATGGCATTAATAGTGGATTGAATACGGTGTTGTCGCAGCCCGTTCTCTGGCAGGCACTTTTCACGTCATTAAGAATTGCCGTGGGCGCCGGATTAATCTGCGTGGTGATCACAATGATGCTGCTGTGGAGTTCACGGGAATTGCGCCTGCGAAACCGTGCATTAGCCGGGCAAGCGCTGGAGCTCAGCGGTATGTTAATTCTGGCGATGCCCGGGATTGTGCTGGCGACCGGCTTTTTCCTGCTGCTCAATAATACCGTGGGTTTACCGCAATCGGCAGATGGCATTGTGATTTTCACCAATGCGCTGATGGCAATCCCTTATGCGCTGAAGGTGTTGGAAAACCCAATGTTGGATGTCGCACAACGCTATAACAAACTGTGCCAGTCGCTGAATATTAGCGGCTTAAACCGCCTGCGTTACATTGAATTACGCGCACTCAAACGCCCACTTGCACAGGCACTGGCTTTTGCCTGTGTGCTGTCGATTGGTGATTTTGGCGTGGTAGCGCTGTTTGGTAATGATGATTTCCGCACGTTACCGTTTTATCTCTATCAACAAATTGGTTCATACCGCAGCCAGGACGGAGCCGTAACCGCCTTGATTCTGCTAGTACTGTGCTTTGCTTTATTCACATTGATTGAAAAACTTCCGGGACGCCATGCTAACGCTGACTGATGTAACCTGGCTTTATCACCATTTACCGATGCGTTTTTCGATGAAAATTAACGCCGGAGAACGTGTTGCGGTGCTGGGCCCGAGTGGCGCGGGGAAAAGTACGCTGCTCAGTTTGATTGCCGGTTTTTTGGTGCCCGCCAGCGGGAAGATTATGCTGCATTGCGACGACCATACACGTACCGCTCCGGCGCTGCGCCCTGTGTCGATGCTGTTCCAGGAGAATAACCTTTTCACCCATCTGACGGTGCGTCAGAACATTGGTTTGGGGCTCAATCCCGGGCTGAAACTTAATGCCGCGCAACTTGAGCGTCTGAGAACGATTGCCAGGCAAATGGCGATTAGCGATTTACTCGACAGGCTGCCATCGCAGCTTTCTGGCGGCCAGCGTCAGCGTGTCGCCCTCGCCCGCTGCCTGGTACGCGAACAACCTATTTTGCTGCTGGATGAACCGTTCTCGGCGCTGGACCCTGCGTTGCGCCAGGAAATGCTCCAGTTGCTTGATGACTTGTGCCACCAGCAACAGCTGACGCTATTGATGGTTTCACACAGTATTGAGGATGCGGCGCGAATTGCGCAAAGATGCCTGGTGGTGGTCGATGGCCGCATCGCCTGGGATGGCGACACGGCAACGTTATTGAGTGGAGAAGCCAGTGCTTCGGCGCTGTTAGGTATCAGCCGTTAAGCGTGGCCGGTGAGCACTTTCCAAAGGATACTGCGATAAATTGGCATTAGCGGGTGCATTTGAATCGCAACAAAACTGCCCACAGCCAGCGCCGACATTAATGGTGCTAGCCAATGCAATCGCGCACGTGGCAAGTACTGAGTTAAACGATCGGTGCCCGCTTTGGCACTACGCCACCAGCGCCAACAAAGCCAGGCCGCCAGCCAAATAACCAGCGCCACAAGAAGCAATAGCCATTTAAAACTGCTGCTTTGCATATCCGCAGGAATATCAATCGCCGCACCCGCCAGAATCCCCGGTAAGAAGTAGATCGGAGGCCAGAAGATGCAGCCGATAATATTGGGGATGATAAATTTAGAAACGGGGAGATCTAACATCCCTGCGACCATGGGTACTAATGGGCGCGTCGGGCCAACAAAACGACCCACCAGAATGGTAAACATGCTGTGCTGGTGTAACGCATGTTCAGTTTTATCCAGCAGCGCTTTGTTCTTTTTCATAAACGACCAGCGATGCAATGGCCCTTTAAAGCGCCCGCCTAGCCAAAACGAAATCCAGTCTCCCAACAGGCAACCGATAATCCCCGCAGCCCAGGCGTGATAAAAACCCACCTGACCGCCGCCAATCAGCGCACCAAGCCCCGCCATCATGACTGTACCAGGTAGGATCAGCCCGACCAGCGCCAGCGATTCCAAAAAGGCCACCAGCATCACCGCAAAAAGCGAGTACGCCACTGACTGAGTAATAAAGTGTTCCAGCAAAGCTTCCATAAAGCATCCGTCGAGAAACGAGTGGGCGATTCTCCTGAGAGATGAGATAGCCGTCAAGCCATGATTTGTGTCACCCAATTATAGTTACCCAAAGTAATGCAAGCTGTATCGCGGCGGCAAGAGAACGAGTCCCGATGAGCTTACTCAAGTAAGTGATTCGGGTGAGCAAACGCAGCCAACAAAGAGACAGCTTGAAGTACGAAGGGTAAAGTTATTCACAACCCGCACGAAACTCACTCGGACTGGCACCGGTACATTTCTTAAATACGCGTGAAAAATAGAGCTGATCTTCAAAACCGACATTGCGCCCTACGCTGGCAATCGGCATACGAGTGGTGCTCAGCAACAGTTTTGCCTGAAGGATGCGCTGATCCTCACGCCAGCTTAAAACGCTGATGCCAAGCTGCTGGCGGAACAAATGCGACAACCGCGAAGGTGATAAACAAACATGCTGCGCGACGCTGGCAATATCAAAATGGTTGTCAGCCAGATGGTCACTAATGTACTGGCAAGCATCGCGGACACGGTTATCAAGGGGGGGATTCAGCGAGGCGCTTAATACTTCCATTCGCCGTAACAACAGCTGTTCTAGCAGGTTAATCGCCAGTAATTCGGCATAGCGCCCTTCCGCCTGCCCGGCTTCAATAATTTGGCCAAACAGCTGGGAGAAATTTTGTTGATGAGCGTCATCGGGGCGGAAAAATCCGGTGTGGGCGAAGATAGGGTCCCAATTTAACCATTCCTGCCAGTATGCCCGAGGGCGGAAGTAGACCCATTGGTGATACCACTCTTTACTGTCTGGTGCGCGACCATAGTGATGCACTTCGCCCGGAGGAAACAGCAGGATATCGCCCGGGCGACAGACATAATTTTTTCCCTGGTTATTGATAACCCCTTCACCGCGAACCGTTAAGTTCAGAATAAAACCCTTCATTCCTAAAGGACGGTCGATGAAAAAATCCAGCGGCCCTTCGGCTTCAATTGGCGTTAACCCTGCAACTAAATGGGCGTTAAAAGAGTACCCCGGCAATAGGGGATCATTTTGCAGTTCAGGCATCATCACGCTCGCTATTCAATTGGGATAACAGGAACAATTTGTCCATATCCATATTACGCATCACCAGAGCCGTACTGCCGAAACCACAAACAGCCGGATTTTCATCATAAAGCCGCAATTTACCTGAAACTATGCTTTTTATCTGGCAAGCAAAGGGATTTCTGAAGATAACCAAAGTGTTTATAAAAGTAGCAGAAATGTCCACATCGATTATTTGCGGGGCGTCACACTTCTCAACGGCACAGCACATTTCTCCATAACTACAGCGAATCCGACCTGACGGTTTTTCTGCATAAAAACTAATGTCATTTCTATAGATAACCAGGTCAGGGAGTTAAACAATGTCGATCGCGCTGGGTCTCGATTTTGGGAGTGATTCTGTTCGCGCTTTAGCCGTAGATTGTGAAAACGGTGCTGAGCTTGCGACAAGCGTTGAGTGGTATCCGCGCTGGCAAGAAGGCCAATACTGCGATGCCGCCAACAATCAGTTTCGCCACCATCCTCGGGACTACATTGAATCCATGGAGCGGGCGGTAAAAACCGTTCTCGCCGAACTTACCGCCGAGCAACGCGCCCGCGTTTGTGGTATCGGCGTAGACAGCACTGGCTCAACCCCCGCTCCGATTGATGCCAAAGGTAATGTATTAGCTCTGAAACCCGAGTTTGCCGACAACCCCAACGCCATGTTTGTGTTGTGGAAAGACCATACCGCGGTTGAAGAAGCCGAAGCGATCACACGCTTGTGCCATCAGCCGGGGAAAAATGACTATTCCCGCTACATTGGCGGCATTTATTCCAGCGAATGGTTCTGGGCGAAAATTCTGCATATCACCCGTGCCGACCAAAAAGTCGCACAGGCGGCAGTGTCCTGGATTGAACTGTGCGACTGGGTTCCCGCGCTGCTGTCCGGCACCACTCGCCCACAAGATATCCGCCGTGGCCGCTGTAGCGCAGGGCACAAATCGTTGTGGCATGAAAGCTGGGGCGGTCTGCCTCCAGCCAGTTTCTTTGATGAATTAGATCCGGTCATTAACCAGAGTCTGCCCTACCCGATGTTTAGCGAAACATGGACTGCTGACATTCCGGTGGGCACGCTTTCTGCTGAATGGTCTGAACGTCTTGGCCTGCCGCAAAGTGTGGTGATTGCCGGAGGCGCGTTTGACTGCCATATGGGCGCTGTTGGTGCTGGCGCACAACCGAACACGCTGGTGAAAGTCATCGGCACATCAACGTGCGACATTCTCATTGCCGACAAACCGACCGTGGGCAACCGCGCAGTCAAAGGCATTTGTGGGCAAGTAGACGGCAGCGTGGTTCCTGATTTCATTGGCCTTGAAGCCGGGCAGTCTGCTTTTGGTGATATGTATGCCTGGTTTGGCCGCGTACTTAGCTGGCCGCTGGAACAACTGGCGCAACAGCATCCAGAACTGCGCGAGCAAATTAATGCCAGTAAGAAGCAACTCTTGCCGGCACTCACTGAAGCCTGGGCCAAGAATCCTTCCCTTGAACATCTCCCAGTTGTGCTTGATTGGTTTAATGGCCGCCGCACGCCGAACGCCAACCAACGGTTAAAGGGTGTGATTACCGATTTAAACCTGGCTACCGATGCACCGGCGCTTTTCGGTGGGCTCATTGCCGCCACCGCCTTTGGTGCGCGTGCGATTATGGAATGCTTTACCGAACAAGGAATTCCCGTCACCAACGTGATGGCACTGGGCGGTATTGCGCGTAAATCCCCGGTCATCATGCAGGTGTGCTGCGATGTCCTAAATCGCCCATTGCAGATTGTCGCCTCAGATCAATGCTGCGCGTTAGGCGCGGCCATTTTTGCCGCCGTTGCCGCAGGCAAGCACGCTGATATCGCGCAAGCACAACAGGCGATGGCGAGCCAAATTGAAAACACCTTACAACCGATTCCTCAGCGCGCAGAGCGCTTTGAGCAGCTTTATCAACGCTATCAGCAATGGGCTGTCAGCGCGGAACAACACTATCTCCCTTCAGCCCTGAGCCATTAAGGACACGACGATGAACATTTTTGAACAATATGAAGTGTGGTTTGTAATTGGCAGCCAGCATCTCTACGGTGCGGAAACGTTGCGCCAGGTAAACCAACACGCTGAGCATGTGGTAAACGCGCTGAATAAAGAAGCCAAACTGCCGTGCAAACTGGTGCTAAAACCTCTGGGGACAACCCCTGACGAAATTACTGCTATTTGCCGCGATGCCAGCTACAACGATAAATGTGCCGGGATGGTGGTGTGGTTGCATACCTTTTCGCCTGCCAAAATGTGGATCAATGGTCTGAGCATCCTGACGAAGCCACTGTTGCAGTTCCATACCCAGTTCAATGCGCAGATCCCATGGGACAGCATGGATATGGACTTTATGAACCTGAACCAGACCGCTCACGGCGGCCGTGAATTCGGTTTCATTGGTGCGCGTATGCGCCAGCAGCACACTGTGGTAACGGGCCACTGG
>DASXXQ010000037.1:0-21686 GCA_036502985.1 Buttiauxella sp. | reverse complement strand
CGCAGGCAGGCTCGGGGTGAGTAATTTTCAGTTAAGTCTTTTGTGCCTGATGATTACGCTCGGGCTCTATTTTGCTAATAAAAAACTGTATCGCCGCTTTCGTAAATTACCGCTTATGCCGCTGTTGCTCACCCCGTTATTACTGGTGGTGATGTTGGTGTTGGGCCATATTTCTTATCAAAACTATATGGGCGAAACCCATTGGCTATTGTGGTTGCTTGGCCCGGCCACCATCGCGTTTGCGGTGCCGGTATATGACAACCTCTACGTGATTAAACGCCACTGGATGTCGCTTTCTGCGGGCACTATCACCGCAACGGTGGTTGCTGTCACCAGTTCGGTCTGGCTGGCGCGGTTGTTTACGTTATCGGATGAAATTCAGCGAAGCCTGGCGGTGCGTTCAATCACCACGCCATTTGCACTTGCGGCGGCAAAACCGCTCGGGGGGCAGCCGGAGCTGGTGGCGTTATTTGTAGTGGTGACCGGCGTATTTGGTATGGCGGTGGGTGATGTGTTGTTCTTGCGTCTCGCGATTCGTGAAGGAATGGCGAAAGGTGCCGGATTTGGTGCGGCTTCCCACGGAGCAGGTACCGCGCGCTCCTATGAGCTTGGCCCGCAGGAAGGCGTGGTCGCCAGTCTGGTGATGATGTTCTCCGGCATTTTGATGGTGTTGGTCGCCCCTCTGGTGGGCTGGTTGATGTTCTGAATGAAAGGGTGGATGTCGCTACGCTAATCCCCCCTACGGGGCTGTGTGGTTATGTGTTTTTAATGGTGGATGTCGCTACGCTAATCCCCCCTACGTGACTGCGTGGTTATGTGTTTTTAATGGTGGATGTCGCTACGCTAATCCCCCCTATGGGGCTGCGTGGTTATGAGTTTTTAATGGTGGATGTCGCTGCGCTAATCCACCCTACGGGGCTGCGCGGTTATGTGTTTTTAATGGTGATATCGCTGCGCTAATCCACCCTACGTGACTGCGGGGTTATGTGTTTTTATTGGTGGATGTCGCTGCGCTAATCCACCCTACGTGACTGCGTGGTTATGTGTTTTGAATGGTGGATGTCGCTACGCTAATCCCCCCTACGTGACTGCGTGGTTATGTGTTTTGAATGGTGGATGTCGCTGCGCTAATCCACCCTACGTGATTTCGTGGTTATGTGTTTTTATTGGTGGATGTCGCTACGCTAATCCCCCCCTACGGGGCTGTGTGGTTATGTGTTTTTAATGGTGGATGTCGCTACGCTAATCCACCCTACGTGACGATAGATCGATGGTTTTGGTAGGTCGGATTAGCGCAGCGACATCCGACAACTTTACCAATACAACACACCCAGTGAGCACTTACTTACTTTTTAGTCGCGAAACCAACTCAAACTCTTTAAACCAAACTGGGCGCTGTTGCTGCATCGAGATATTTCCGGCGATTCCGGTAAGAATCGACATCGCCCCGGCGCGGTGATCCGCGGCGCGTTTCAACGGGTCGTACTCTGGTTCGCCAAACAAATCGGCAAGCATGGCGTTATCCCCACCCCCGTGTCCGCCCGCGCCAACACTGAAATCGGCTTTGTAAGGTGCGGCAAACATCGGGAACACCGTAATGTCGCAACTCTCAAGGCTACCTTCGTTTTCGCGGTCACCGCCAGCATTAACGTAAGACATTTCTACCAGTTTCATTTCCAGCCGCCCACGGCTGCCGTTGAACACCACATTCAACCCTTCCCACGGCAAATACGCGTTAAGCGAATAGGTCATTTGCACTTGGTTTTGGTATTTCACCAGCACCGAAAGCGTATCTTCAATAGTGATCCCGTCGCTGAAAACACTTTGATCGCGGTAATAGCTATCTTCGTGTTCGGCATCCAGATACAACGCTTTGAGCTGGGCGTTCTCCTCCATATGCAGCGCAAATGGGTCGTCTTTTGCTGCGGCGTAGCCATGGGCTCGAGGATAAAATTGCGAGACACCACGCTTTTCGGCGTTTTCTTTACCGTAAAAACGTAGGCCGCCTTCAGCATAAACACGTTCCGGATAACTTCCCAGCCAGAAGTTCATCAGGTCAAAATGGTGCGTGGATTTATGCACCAGCAGGCCGCCGCTGTTACGTTTTTCGCGATGCCAGCGACGGAAATAATCCGCGCCATGCTCGGTGTTAAGCAGCCATTCGAAATGCACTGAAAACACGTCACCAATGGTTTCATTCATCAGCAATTCGCGGATTTTGCTATGGTGCGGCGCGTAGCGGTAATTGAAGGCGACGCGAACCTGGCGACCCGTTTCTTCTATGGCATCGAGAATGCGCAAAGCGCGTTGTTCGTCGATGGTCATTGGCTTCTCGGTTATCACATCGCAGCCAGCGCGCAGCGCACGAACAATGTAATCGTCGTGCGTACGGTCCATTGTCGTGACGATGACAATATCCGGGCGTGTTTCGCGGATCATGGTTTCGAAATCTGCCGCTTTCCAGGTGGAGGCTAGTGACGCACCTGCGTTACTCAAAAGCTTATTGGCGCAATTCATACGCGTCTGGTTGGTGTCACAAAATGCGACGAGCTGCGCATTGTTTTTCCATTGTCCACTGATGGCTTCGATATATAATCCGGCGCGGCCACCGGTGCCTACTAATGCATATTTTTTCATAATGTCCTCAATTGTGAAGTCATGGTATTTTTACAAAATCGTTATTATTGGCGCAGCGTATGAAACTGGTTTCGCATCAATTAATGGAGTTAAACAGCCCGTTTATTTGGCACTGGCCATGGTTTATTTCTTGCGTCAAAGCAGCTAAAGCCCATGGATTTACCGGAATTATTCTTCATCAGCAGGAATTACTTTCGCTTCTTGCCACGCCGTCACCGCTTAGTTATCGCCATGACGTTGAAAATCTTATTCACCAACAAAAGAATGCCCTGCAATATTTAAAAAAAGTCAGCCTGTATTTGCAGGAAAATAATCTCGGCTTCTGGTTACAAGGTGAGGCCGCACCGACCGATGACATCATCAGACGTAAATTTCCTGAATTTTCTTTTGATGAGCACAGTACGCCCGATTTCTGGCAATCGTTTTATTCGTCGATATTGTGCCAACTTCTGCCGTTATTACCGCATCTCGGTGGCCTGATATTAAGCCTGACCACTCCGCAATTTCAGACCGAAGGCTGGCAGCAAAGCCTGCATCATGTCTGGAGCCTGTTGCGCGCACAGGGTAAAAAGCTGGTGCTACGTGATTTCATTGATACCAGCTGGCCGCGTCAACAGCTTTCCCGTGTGTTATCGGGCTTGTCCGACGATGTTCGGGCGTCCATCAAAGCCACGGAGCTGGATTACCATCCGGGCTTTGCCAATCACCCCAATATCGTTTCGCTCACGGGCCATAAAAAGTGGATCGAGTACGATCTCTGGGGCACAGGTTATGGCTGGACGATCCTGCCGTGTTATCTGGGCGATGAAATCCAGGGCCGCCTGAGTTGGGCAACAAGCCTTGCTGACCATAATATTGAAACCATCACCTCGCGCGTTTCATGGCAATGGCTACCTGACGGCTTAACCATGGACTCCGCCAATGCCATCAATCTTTTTGGCCTGAGCGCGGCGAATAACACAGACCCTTCCTCCGTGATTGATAGCTGGATTGAGCATCAAAAACTCGGCTTTCGCAGCAAATCAGACCGCCAGCGTTTCAGCGCTTTGTACATTTCCAGCTACGACTGGTTGTGCAAAACGCCGAATCTTTTAGGGCGGCGAATGCACTATCAAAGCCAAATCCCGGAAAGCTATGCTCAGGCTCAACAGCTGCTGCATACCGACATTCGCAGCGCAAACTGGGCACAGGCTTTTCAGCCGCTATTCCCGACGGACGATCCCCTGCTCGGTGCCGAACAGCGCCAGCTCATCCAACTGGAAAAAGAGAGCGCGCATTTCCTTGCTACCTCCGCGCTACAGCAACTCCGTGAATTGCGCGTCACTTGCCACAATGACACGCTTGAGCGCCTCAACGCCGCCTGGCACAGTGCTGAAATGTACGGCCGAATGTTTTCTCGTGTCGCTTTCGCGGTCAGCGATATGCAAATGGGCGAACACTATGGCGATGCCGCGCAGGTTGCCAAAACAGCAGCTCAGCATCGCGAAACATTACTGCGCTTTGCCGATACGCTGGAACGCTGGGCTGATTCACCGCCGCCGGGCTGCCCGCATTATGTTTCTGTCTTGTTGAACGCCGGGCGATTACGCGAATTTGCCGCCAGCTTGTTGGGATAATCATAAGAAGGTGGGCTGTGATTGTCGTGCGGGAACCGGTGAGTGAAACGGTGTTAAAGCCGACAATGGCGAAACTCGCGATCAGTCTCGCAAAATAGCAAAATTCACTGTGACGCTAATCACGCTGTTCGGGCTGGGAATTGTGAAGGGCGGCATGTAGGCCAGAAAAGAATGCGAGATTGATCAAAGTGGAAAATCCCGGCTCGGGTGAGCCGGGAGAAGGGCAAAAATCAATTAATGCGCGCGACCTTGTTCAATACCAATCCCGGTTTGGGAGCGGATGAACTGAGCACGGAATTTCTCACGTTCGAGATTACCTTCCGGGCTGTTATCGGTTGCAGAGAACACCCAGATACCCACAAACGCCACCAGAATCGAGAACAGCGCCGGGTATTCATACGGGAAGATGGCCGTTGCGTGTCCCAGAACCTGCACCCAAACCGTTGGGCCGAGAACCATCAGGATCACCGCAGTCAAAAGGCCAAGCCAGCCGCCAATCATCGCGCCACGCGTGGTCAGTTTCGACCAGTACATCGACAGCAGAATAATAGGGAAGTTACAGCTTGCCGCGATGGAGAACGCCAGGCCAACCATGAAGGCAATGTTCTGATTTTCGAACAAAATTCCCAGCAAAATAGCCACCACGCCTAACACCAGAACGGTGATTTTCGACACGCGTAACTCATCACGTTCAGTCGCGCCTTTGCGGAACACGTTGGCGTAGAGGTCATGCGAAACCGCAGAAGCTCCTGCCAGTGTCAGACCCGCAACCACCGCCAGAATCGTTGCGAAGGCAACCGCGGAGATGAAGCCCAAGAACAAGCTGCCACCTACGGCATCTGCGAGGTGAACCGCCGCCATGTTGTTGCCGCCAATCAACGCGCCAGCCGCATCTTTAAAGGCAGGGTTTGCGCCCACCAACATGATTGCGCCAAAGCCGATGATAAAGGTCAGTATGTAGAAATAACCCATGAAGCCGGTGGCATACAGCACGCTTTTACGCGCTTCGCGGGCATCACTGACGGTGAAGAAGCGCATCAAGATATGTGGTAAGCCAGCGGTACCAAACATCAAACCTAATCCCAGCGATAGTGCTGATATCGGGTCTTTCACCAGGCCGCCAGGGCTCATAATCGCCACGCCTTTCGGGTGCACAGCTATCGCTTCGGCAAACAAATTATTGAAGCTAAAGCCGACGTGTTTCATCACCATAAAGGCCATGAAACTTGCACCGAACAACAGCAACACGGCTTTGATGATTTGTACCCATGTGGTCGCCAGCATGCCGCCGAACAATACGTACATCACCATCAGCACGCCAACCAGCACGACCGCAACGTGGTAGTTCAGGCCGAACAGCAGTTGGATAAGTTTGCCTGCGCCCACCATCTGGGCAATCAGGTAGAGTGCGACCACCACCAGAGAACCACAGGCCGACAGAATACGGATTGGCCCTTGTTTCAGGCGATAAGACGCAACGTCGGCAAAGGTGTATTTACCAAGATTTCGCAGACGTTCAGCAATCAGGAACAGGATAATTGGCCAGCCGACCAAAAAACCCAGTGAGTAAATCAGGCCGTCGTAGCCGGAGGTGAACACCAGTGCCGAAATACCGAGGAATGACGCGGCAGACATATAGTCGCCCGCGATGGCCAGGCCATTCTGGAAACCGGTGATATTGCCGCCCGCAGTGTAGTAATCGCTACGAGTGCGGGTTCTTTTCGACGCCCAATACGTGATACCCAATGTAAAGGCGACGAAAATCACGAACATAATTATCGCCTGCCAGTTGGTTGGCTGGCGTTGAACAGCCCCCGTAATCGCATCGGCGGCAAACGCAGATGCAGGCAGGCTTAACAGCGGTGCGGCGATGACGCCGAGTAAACGTTTCATGATACCTTCACCTCGCGTACCACTTCGTTATTCAGACGGTCAAATTCGCCGTTCGCTCGCCAGACATAAACAGCAGTCAGGAAGAAAGAAATCAAAATTACGCCAACGCCAATGGGAATACCGCGTGTCACGGTGGTGCCTGGGTGTAAAGGCGTGCCCAGCCAGCCAGGTGCAAACGCAATCAGCAAAATAAAGCTGACGTAAATGACGAGCATGATGATGGACAAAATGGTGGCAAACCTTTGCCGTTTAGCGACGAGCTCCCTGAAATGCGCACTGTCTTCTATCCGCTGATAAATGTTGGAATCATTCATCACAGAGTCTCCAGAGGTTGGGTTTTTATAATTGCCTCTCACCGGCTGAAACGGTGTTGGGGGGATAAGTGAAGCGTCATCCACCTTCAAATTGACGGTGGCGGATGACGTTGCCCTTATCCGCCCTACAACAGAAAGTGAGAGGGCAGAGCAAATCAAGAATGGTTATGAAGGCATGGTAATAGCTTGTTTTTCTTCCAGCAGTTTCTCAACAACACCCGGATCGGCAAGCGTTGAAGTATCACCTAAGTTGCTGGTATCGCCGGCGGCGATTTTGCGCAAAATACGTCGCATAATTTTGCCGGAACGGGTCTTCGGTAGTGAATCAGTCCAGTGCAGAATATCCGGCGTGGCAAGTGGGCCAATCTCTTTACGCACCCAATTACGTACTTCGGTATACAGCTCCGGGGTAGGTTCTTCGCCGTGATTTAGCGTGACGTACGCATAAATCGCCTGGCCTTTAATGTTATGCGGAATGCCGACCACAGCGGCTTCGGCGACCTTCGGATGTGACACCAGCGCGGACTCAATTTCTGCTGTACCCAGGCGGTGCCCGGATACGTTCAGCACGTCATCCACGCGCCCGGTAATCCAGTAATAACCGTCTTCGTCACGACGCGCGCCATCACCACTGAAGTACATATTTTTAAAGGTAGAGAAGTAGGTTTGCTCGAAGCGTTCATGGTCGCCAAACAGTGTGCGAGCCTGGCCTGGCCATGAATCGGTGATCACCAGATTACCCTCGGCTGCTCCTTGCTGCGGGTTACCTTCGTTATCCACCAGTGCGGGCTGCACGCCAAAGAATGGGCGCGTAGCAGAGCCGGCTTTCAGCTCGGTCGCCCCAGGAATAGGGGTAATCATGAAACCGCCGGTTTCGGTCTGCCACCAGGTATCCACCACCGGGCATTTTTCGTTACCGATTTTCTTCCAGTACCATTCCCACGCTTCCGGGTTGATAGGCTCACCTACTGAACCAAGAATACGCAGCGATGAACGGTTGGTGTTTTCAATCGCTTTGTTACCTTCGGCCATCAGCGCACGAATCGCGGTTGGCGCGGTGTAGAGAATATTCACTTTATGTTTATCAACCACCTGTGCCATACGGTTTGGTGCAGGCCAGTTTGGTACGCCTTCAAACATCAGCGTGATGGCACCGCACGCCAGCGGGCCGTATAGCAAATAGCTGTGACCCGTTACCCAACCCACATCAGCGGTACACCAGTAAACGTCGCCTGGATGGTAATCAAACACATATTTGAAGGTGGTTGCGGCATACACCAGATAACCGCCGGTAGTGTGCAGCACGCCCTTCGGCTTGCCGGTTGAACCGGAGGTATACAGGATAAACAGAGGATCTTCGGCGTTTACTTCTACAGGCTGGTGGTGCGTACTGGCTTTTTCGACCAGTTCGTTCCACCACAGGTCGCGGCCCTGATGCCATTCAATATTTCCGCCGGTACGTTTAAGCACAACAACGTGCTCAACGGTTTTCACATTAGGATTTTTCAGCGCGTCATCGACGTTTTTCTTCAGCGGGATAGCGCGTCCGGCACGCATCCCTTCGTCGGCGGTGATGACCAGTCGAGAGTTGGAGTCAATAATGCGCCCGGCGACCGCTTCTGGTGAGAAGCCACCAAAGATTACCGAATGCACCGCACCGATACGAGCACAGGCCAGCATTGCAACAGCGGCTTCCGGCACCATTGGCATGTAAATCGCCACCACATCGCCTTTCTTGATGCCCAGTTCCACCAGTGTATTGGCAAAACGGCACACTTCGCGATGCAGTTCGCGGTAAGTAATGGTTTTACTCTGCGTTGCGTCATCACCCTCCCAGATGATGGCCGTTTGATCGCCTCTTTCTTTCAGGTGTCTGTCCAGGCAGTTGGCGGCTAAATTCAGCGTGCCGTCTTCATACCATTTGATAGAGACATTTCCTGGTGCGAAAGAGGTGTTTTTCACCTTTTGATAGGGCTTGATCCAGTCAAGGATCTTCCCTTGTTCACCCCAAAATGCATCAGGGTCATGTACCGAATGTTGATACATGGATTGGTACTGCTCCGGGTTTATCAGGCAATTGTCCGCAATGTTTGCGGGAATGGCGTGTTTATGTATTTGGCTCATGGCTTTTTTTCTCCTTGTAGGATGTTAATAATATGTCAAGCAAACGTTAATTGTAGGGGCTTTAGAGGCTTTGTTTACTTTTTGGGCGACAGATCACGCATTAATTAAATTGTTGAAAATCTAATCAATAAGTCCAGCAGAGAGAGGGGAAAAAGAGCAATAAAAAAGCTGCCGGGAGGCAGCTCTTTGAGGATGATGGTAAACGTTTACATAGGTCGGATTAGCGTTAGCGGCATCCGACACTTCTGGGGGTAAAGGGTGGATGTCGCTAATGTTCATCCACCCTACGAAACCCAGTTCTTACGTTTTTAACCCGCTGCACTTTCGCGCAAACTGGCTTTTAGCTTACTGTACTCATCAATAACGTACTGTTCGGCGGCTCGCTGATCGGCAATCGGCTCGACGCGCACGGCGCAGTATTTGTATTCCGGTGTTTTGGTAATCGGGCTGAGGTTTTCAGTCACCAGCTCGTTACAGGCACCAATCCACCACTGGTAAGTCATGTAAACGGCACCTTTATTCGGGCGTTCGCTCACATTGGCACGCGTAATAACGCGGCCTTTGCGTGAATTGACCCACACCAGCGCTTCATCTTCGATACCCAAACGGGCTGCATCGTCGATATGAATTTGCGCATAGCCTGGTTCATCGGCAAGGGCTGCCAGCGCCGCACAGTTACCGGTCATCGAACGGCAAGAGTAGTGGCCCACTTCACGCACCGTTGAAAGCACCATTGGGTACTCTTCGGTGATGCGATCGATTGGTGGTGCCCAGTCGCAGGTAAAGAATTCACCCAGGCCATTTTCACGGTCAAACTTACCGTCGTACAGGAACGAGGTGCCCTGGTCGCTTTCTGCTACATCGCGGCAAGGCCACTGGATATAACCCAGTTCACCCATTTTCTCGTAAGTGGCACCGTAGAAATCAGGGCACAAATCGCGCAACTCATCCCAAATTTCCTGGGTGTTGTTGTAGCTCATCGGATAGCCCATACGGGTGGCGATTTCACTGATGATCTGCCAGTCCGTTTTCAAGTCCCACTTCGGTTCCACAGCTTTAAAGAAGCGCTGGAAGCCACGGTCTGCGGCGGTGTAAACCCCTTCATGTTCACCCCAGGAGGTGGATGGCAAAATCACATCGGCAGCAGCCGCGGTTTTGGTCATGAAGATGTCTTGCACAATCACCAGTTCAAGCTCTTCGAACGCCTTACGCACGGCTGAAAGTTCCGCATCAGTTTGCAGCGGATCTTCACCCATGATGTAAGCGGCATGCACTTCGCCATGCGCCACACGGTGTGGCAACTCGCTGATGCGATAGCCGGTGTGTGCAGGTAAAGAGTCAACGCCCCAGGCTTTCGCGAACTTCTCGCGGCTTTCTGCATCTTTCACATACTGATAGCCCGGATAGGTATCCGGCAGCGCGCCCATATCGCAAGCACCCTGCACATTGTTCTGACCACGAACCGGGTTAACGCCAACGTTAGGTTTACCCAGGTTGCCCGTCATCAGAGCAAGGCTTGTCAGCGAGCGAACCGTTTCCACGCCCTGGTAGAACTGGGTGACACCCATGCCCCACAGAATTGTGGCCGTTTTCGCCTTCGCGTACATGCGTGCTGCCGCGCGAATTTCTGCCGCCGTCACGCCGGTAATATCTTCGACAGATTCAGGCGTGTAGCCCGCAACAATTTTGCGATACTCGTCGAAACCTTCAGTACGGGACGCCACGAATGACTGGTCGTACAGGTTTTCTTCGATGATCACATGCCCAAGTGCGTTAAGCAGGGCAATGTTAGATCCATTTTTTAACTGCAAATGCATATCGGCGATGCGCGCGGTTTCAATTTTACGCGGATCGACAACAATGATTTGCGCCCCTTTTTGCTTCGCTTTAATCACGCGGTTAGCAACGATAGGGTGTGAATCTGCTGGGTTATACCCAAACACAAACACTAAATCGGTATCTTCAATCTCGACGATTGAATTACTCATAGCGCCGTTACCGACCGATTGGTGCAGACCTGCAACCGATGGGCCGTGTCAGACGCGTGCGCAGCAATCGACGTTATTCGTTCCGATAACGGCACGCGCAAATTTTTGCATTACATAGTTGGTTTCGTTACCTGTACCACGTGAAGAACCGGTGGTCATGATGGCATCGGAGCCGTGTTTCGCTTTGATTTCACTAAGACGGGTGCTGACGTAGTTCAGCGCTTCATCCCAGGAAACATTTTCGAGTTTGCCGCCTTTCTGGCGACGAATCATCGGTGATTTCAGACGCGGGGTGAGGATTTTAGTATCGTTAATAAAATCCCAGCCGTAGTAACCCTTCAGGCAAAGATCGCCCTGGTTAGTTTTACCTTGAGCCGCTTCCGCCTTGACGACTTTGCCGTTATCGACCACGAGGTTAATCTTGCAACCCGAGGCACAATAGGGGCAAACCGTGACGACTTTTTTCATCAGTGTTGCTCCAGTCAATGCTGTTATAGGTGGTGTGACACTAAACAGCTGATCACATCTCCCCGCTTTAATGCATTATCTATGCCACATAAAAAGAATGGGAATTACAGCCATCTTACGGCGATAAAAGCAGCAAAACTCTGACGAAAAACAGGTCATCGTCAAAAGTGACGTGTCGACCAGAGCAGGGTTTGTGACACTGGTTGAATTTTCAGCATCGCTGTCTGTCATTTTCGCGGCACTCCTCCAACAATCGCTCACACTGAGATATGACCCTTTGCATCCTCCCTCGGAGAACGACAATGAAGCCTGCAATATTACTGGTGGATGACGATCTGGCGATTTGCGACGTGCTACGAGATGTACTCAATGAGCACGTCTTTGAGGTGATGGTCTGCCATACAGGGAATGACGCATTGCTGGCGATAACCCAGTATCCAGGGATTGCGCTGGTGCTGTTAGATATGATCCTGCCGGACATTAACGGGCTGTTAGTGCTGCAAAACATTCAGCGGCAGCGGCCAGATTTGCCCGTCGTGATGCTGACGGGGCTGGGGAGTGAATCTGACGTCGTCGTTGGGCTGGAAATGGGCGCAGATGATTACATCGCCAAACCGTTTAACCCTCGCGTGGTGGTGGCGCGCGTCAAAGCCGTATTGCGGCGTTCCGGCGCATTGGCCGTCGAAGCAGCCACGAACAAAACCGCTGGATTGCATTTCAACGGCTGGCGGTTGGATACCGAGCGCTGCCAATTGCTTAACACTCAATTTGAACAGGTCGATCTCACCCAGGGCGAATATGGGCTACTGCTGGCACTAATGCAAAATGCCCGCAAAGTTCTGTCGCGCGAAAGGCTGCTGGAGTTGACCCACAGCGAGAGCCTTGAAGTCTTTGATAGAACGATTGATGTGCTGATTATGCGCCTGCGCAGAAAAATAGAGCTAAACCCCCATCAGCCAGCATTAATCCGCACTATCCGCGGTGTGGGGTATGTTTTTTCCGCCGATGTTCATCATGCAGAAAATAATGCTGCCTGATGGGTTACGTTTATAAAGCTAATCCTTCCCACTAATAAACAACTGCAATTCAGTCAAAGATTTAGCGCCATCAATGGCATTGGCACACAGTAAATTAGCGCGCGCGCAGGCATGGGCTAATTTCAGGCTGTCGATGAGCGACCATTTTTCATGGCAGCCATATAATATTCCGGCGCAGAAAGCATCGCCCGCACCGACACTGCCGATAACTTCTTCCTGAGCGAGCATAAACGACGGCACCCATACGCCGTCACGCCCCGATTCCATGCCCCATGCACCTTCCGGACAATGAATAACGACTCGCTGTCGCACACCCGCTTCCTGCAATTGGCTTGCGGCCATGGCGATATGTTCAACGTGAGGCGAGCCGTCAGACTGACGCATTTCCAGGCCGCTAAACTCACCGGCTTCGAGTTCATTAATCACCAGATAATCCAGCCAGCGGAGGGCAGGGAGCACCATCGGACGATAGCGCGGGTCACCCTGGCGTGAGACTAAATCAAGCGACGTTTCGTAGCCTTGTTGCGCCATCTGTGCCAGCAATCTGGCGCTGCGAGTGCCGTATTCCGCATCTTCCATATCCAGGCTATCAAGCAGCAATAAATAACCGAGATGGAAGATTTTGAATGAGGATTCAAGGTGGTCAAAGGCCGGTAAATCGAGCAGACGATTAGCCCCTGGCGAGTGGAAAAAAGTACGTTGCCCGCTGGGGTCGGTCATCACCTGCGACATGGACGTCGGGGCGAAAGTGGTGCGGTGCACATGCTGGCGATTCACATGATACTGATCGAGCATCGCCATAATATAGTCGCCATCGTGGTCGTCACCCACCAAACCCACCGCCTGAAGCGGCAGGCCGACGTGCATTTTAGCCAGCGTCAGCAGCACGTTAAGTGGCGCACCACCTGTTGAGCGCTCACTGTGGACGATTTCCGCAAGCCACCCACGCTGCGGCCATTGCACAATTTGATGCACATGGTCGACCAACATATTCCCGGCGGCAATAATCCCGCTGCGCTCTGTCATAACCTCTCCTTAAAAGCCTTTCCCATTAGGCTCTAAGCCTTACCCGAACTACCAAAAGTGCGCATTTGTTGTGCCACGACATCCGCAATGGCCTCTTCAATACCCAGCAGCAACTCGGCGAACTCATCATAAATGGCATGACGTTGATTCATTCTCTGCTCGACGGCACCCAGTGCGGCCTGTGACATTCCGGTATAGAAATTGATTTTGTGGATGCCAAGGGTTATCGCCTTTCTGAAATCTTCGTCGCTGATGCCGGAACCCCCGTGCAATACCAACGGCAAGCCGGTTTGCTTAGCGATGGCGGCAAGTCTGTCAAAATCGAGTTTCGGTTCACCTTTGTATTTACCGTGTGCGTTACCAATAGCGACTGCCAGCGTATCGATTCCAGTTCTGTCGACAAAATCGCGCGCCACTGCCGGGTCGGTAAACTTGTTGCTATCGGCTTCGCCATAGAGCGCGCCGCCTTCATCGCCGCCGACGGCACCGAGCTCAGCTTCAACGGAGACACCCACCGCGTGGCACATCTTCACTACCTCGCGGGTCTGGCGAATGTTCTCTTCATATTCAAGTGTAGAACCATCGAACATAACTGAGCTAAAACCCAAGCGTAAAGCGCGAACTACGGCATCAAAATGCAGGCCGTGATCGAGATTTAGCACCACGGGAATATCGTGGCGTGCCGCTTCGAATTTGACGGCCTCAACCAGTGAATCCAGCGAAACATATTTAAAATGCACTTCGGCAATATTGATGATAAACGGTGAGCTTTCCTGCTTTGCGGCCGCGAAAAGGGCACGCAAAAAGTGGCTGTCGAGCACGTTAAACGCCCCTAATGCGTAGCCATTTTTACGCGCATGAGCCAGCCCATCTGCAAGCGATATCAAAGCCATAATGATTCCCCTGGTGTTGGAAAAAACTTAAAAATGTTGGCGATACTCGTTGCACAGCAACTGTCGGGCTGGCTCGTCTTCAATGATGGAGTTAAAACGCTCCAGCGGTTTGAGAAAACGGTTATCGCGGTCGTCATCGTTGACCATCGACACTTCGCCAACCAGCACGTCGCCGTAACCAAACTCGCCCCAGAAACTGTGGTAAATGCCGGGTATCAGACAGATGCTTTCCCCTGGTGAAAGGCGCAACTGGCTACCCGCCGCGTGTGTCTGGCGGCAACCATCAATCACGACGGTGACGTCGCTATCTTCGGTTTGCTCGTACTGATCGGAATTCCACAGTTCAACAATTAAATTACCGCCGCCACGATTGATAATGTCCTCGCGTTTGCGCCAGTGAAAATGCATCGGCGTAAGCTGTCCTTCGCGGACATGCATGATTTTTTCGGCATAACATTTGGCATACGGCGAGCCATCGGGTGAACCGTTTCGCAGCGTGAAAAGCGTCAGACCCTGGGCAAGAAAATCATTTCCGCCAAACGCTGTGACATCCCAGCCGAGCTTGAGATCGAACACTTCCTGCCAAATTGTTTTATCTATCTGCTGCCATTTTGCCGCGTCGAAAGAGGCGAAGGGGGGCAGGTGGATATCGTGCTGCATAAAGAAATGGCGAGTCTGGGACAGGATCTGATTCACTTCGGAACGTTTCATATTGATGACCTCACCCGCAGAAACGGGATTTGTCGCTGTCGTCTTAAAGGTCAAATTAATGTCGGATGTCGCTACGCTAATCCGACCTACGGTTTCGGTTTTTGTAGGGGGGATTAGCGCAGCGACATCCACCATTTGTGTCCGTTACGGTGAAACCGTTATTTCACCGTCCAACCCTTATACGTACCGATATTGTTCTTATCGATCATGGTGACCGGAATCAACACCGGCTCTTTAGGCGCGGGCTTGCCTTGCAAAATGTCATAACCAATCTCCACCGCTTTCGCCGCCATTACTTGCGGGTCTTGCGCCGGTGTTGCCACAAACAACGTACTGCCTCCGCGCTTCAACGCTTCTTCCGCATCCGGGCTTCCATCGACACCAACAATAAAGAACTCGTTACGTTGTGCTTGTTTTGCTGCCAGATCGGCACCGATCGCTGTCGGATCGTTGATCGCAAACACACCGTCGATCTTCGGATTGGCCGCCAGGAGAGACGTCATCACTTCAAGGCCACCTTCACGGCTGCCTTTTGCGTTCTGGTTAGATGAAAGGATCTTGATATCAGGGTGCTTTTTAAACTCGGTCATACAGCCTTCAACACGGTTCTGCACCGCAGAAACCGGTGGCCCGTTAATGATCACCACATTGCCTTTCTCTTTCAGACGATCCGAAATGTACTTACAGGCCATTTCACCTGCCTGGGTGTTATTCGAGGTGATCGTCGCATCCGCACCTTCTGCCGCCACGTCGACGGCCACTACGACGATCCCGGCTTCTTTCGCGCGTTTGACCGCAGGCCCGATCCCTTTCGAATCCGCTGCGTTAAGGATAATCATGTCCACTTTGGCGGCAATAAAGTTATCAATTTGCGACACCTGCTGGCCGAGATCGTAACCACTGGAAACCAGCGTCACTTTTACGTTATCCCCCGCCAGTTTTCGGGCTTCAAGCTCCGCACCTTTGGTTATCTGCACGAAGAAGGGGTTGGCGAGATCGCCTACCGTGACCCCGATGGACTTCAATTCTTTTGCCTGAACAAATGGCGCGCTCGCGATCAGGAGTGCGGCGGCGATTAGCTTTAAACGCATATTGTTTTCCTCATTTGTAGGGTGGATTAGCGACAGCGACATCCACCATTTGCGCCAGTTTGTCGGGTGTCGCTATCGCTTACCCGACCTATGTAAGAGCAGTTTTTTGTTATGCACTTTGATGATGACGAGTACGGTATTTGTCGATCAGCACCGCAATGATGATCACCGCACCCTTGATCACCAGTTGCCAGAAATACGAAACGCCCATCAGCGTCATGCCATTGTTCAGCGTAGCGATAATCAATGCGCCGACCAGTGTGCCGGTAATCGTGCCGATACCGCCGACAAAGCTGGTGCCGCCGAGAATGACCGCCGCGATGGCGTCCAGCTCATAACCCGTTCCGAGGTTGCCGTTAGCGCTATAAAGACGTGATGCGCTCATCACCCCACCCAGCCCGGAAAGTAAACCGCTCATGCCGTAAACGAACAGCAGCACCATCCACACTTTGATGCCCGTCAGGCGCGCCGCCTGCATATTGCCGCCGACCGCATAAATATGAACGCCAAGCGTGGTGCGCCGCAGAATGAACCAACACACGACAATCACCGCCAGTGCAATCACCACCAGCCACGGGATCGGGCCGAGATAGGCGTTACCAATCCATTCAAAATTGATATTGGAGTTAATCACCGTGGTGCCATCGGCCAGCAAATACGCCGCACCACGCAGTGCGGTATAGGTGCCGAGCGTGACGATAAACGGCGGCAGCCCCGCCCAGGCCACCAGCATGCCGTTAAACAGCCCAAGCCCGGTGCCCATCATCAGCGCGGCAGGAATCGACAGCGATTCCCAGCCCGGCATCAGCGAAACGACCATAGCCGTCACCGCCGTAGTGCCAAGAATTGAACCGACGGAAAGGTCGATACCACCGGTTAAAATAATGAAGGTCATGCCTGCGGCGAGAACGATATTGATCGATGACTGGCGGGCGATATTCAGCAGGTTCGATTCAGTAAAGAAGTTTGGCGTGATAAAGCCAAAAATGGCGACGATCAGGATCAAAATGGGCAAAATCCCGACGGTTTGCATCAAATCGCCAAATAGCGCTTTTTTTATTGAGGCAGACTTCGCCACCTGCTGTGATGTGCCTGACGCCAAAGGCGATTCTTTCCGTTGATCAATTGCCATGATTAACCGCCTTTTTGTGAGCTTCTTCGACGCCGGTCGCCAGAGTCATAATGTTTTCTTGTGTGATATCAGCGGCGTGTAATTCACCGGCAATACTGCCTTCGCGCATCACGTAAACCCGGTCACTCATGCCGACCACTTCCGGTAATTCGCTTGAGATCATCAGGATCGCAACTCCCTGTTTCGCCATCTGGCTCATGATCCGGTAGATCTCACTTTTCGCACCGACATCCACGCCGCGTGTGGGCTCATCAAGGATCAATATTCGTGGGCCGATCGCCACCCAGCGCGAGATCAGCAGTTTTTGCTGATTGCCTCCCGATAACCCACCCGCGCGCACCTGGGCGTGTGGCACGCGAATATTCAGCAGGCTGATGGCATCGTCAGAAATGGTCTGGGCTTTTTTGCGGTCGAGCCAGCCGTAGTGCGCATCGCGCTCCAGCGTCGCCATGGTGATGTTGTCTTGCGCAGCCAGTTCGAGAAACAAACCCTGCTCTTTGCGGTTTTCGGTCAGGAAGCCAATACCGTGGCTAATGGCTTCACGTGGTGAATGAATTTTGACGGCTTTGCCATCAATTTCGATGCTGCCAGCGGTGGATTTGCGCACTCCGAAAATAAGTTGCGCTAATTCGGAACGGCCCGCCCCGACAAGCCCTGCAAGTCCGACGATTTCCCCGGATTTCACCTGTAAACTCACCGGTTGAACTTTGGCACCGTCCGTCAGGTGATGGACGTTCAGCCGCACCGTTCCCAGCGGAATATCGCGCTCTTTATTGAACAGATCGCTCAAAGGGCGACCCACCATCATGCGAACCAGTTCGTTGGCATTGAGTTTGTCACGCGTCAAGCTGCCGACGTATTGCCCGTCGCGAAGCACGCTTACGCGGTCTGATAATTCATAGACTTCCGCCATGCGGTGGCTGATATAAATAATCGCCATCCCTTCATCGCGCAGCCGCATAATCAGCTCAAACAGGCGGTGAGTTTCGCGCGACGAGAGCGCGGCGGTTGGTTCATCCATCACTAAGATGCGGCTGTTACGATGCAATGCACGGGCGATTTCTACTTGCTGCTGCTCGGCAATCGTCAGGCGTGAGACTAAATCGCTGGCTTTAAACTGTGCACCCAGGCGGTCGATAACCGTCTGCGCCTGCAACACCATTTCTTTGCGCTTAACCAAACCGCCGCGGGAAAGCTCGCTGCCGAGAAAAATGTTTTCGGCGACTGTCAGATTGGGTGCGAGCTGCATCTCCTGATAAATCAGTGTGATGCCAGCGCTGAGTGCGTCTTTCGGCCCTTTGATACTATAGGGCTGGCCTTCAATAAGGATTTCGCCGCTGGTGGCGGTATAGGCACCAGCCAAAATCTTCATCAGCGTGCTTTTACCGGCACCGTTTTCCCCCATCAATGCATGAATTTCGCCGGGGAATACCGTTAAGTCGACACCTTTCAACGCATAAAACTTGCCAAATGACTTGGCAATATTGCGCATCTCAAGAATGGGAACGCTACTCATGGCGCGACTCCTGCGGATAACTTTTATGAATAAAGGGGCGATTGCTGCCAGTCAAACACACGCAGGTAAATGCAAGATGTCAGAAGCCGTTCATATTTGTCATATTCGTGGACGTCACAATGTCGGATGTCGCTTTCGCTAATCCGACCTACGCTTGATCCCTTCTGCAATTCGTTTTTTGTAGGTCGGATAAGCGCTAGCGCAATCCGACAACTCTGGAGCCCAATATGCCGCAACCCCGTACACCGTTCTTTTCCAGCGCCCGTGGACGCCTGCTGTCCTTTAATTTGCTGGTGGTCGCGGTGACGTTGTTGGTCTGTGGCGTAGCGGTGTGGGGTTTCAATCATGCCAGCCGCTTGCAGGAGCAAGTCCAGGGGCAAACGCTGAGTGATATGTCCGGCAGCATGGAGCTGGCGCGGGATACCGCGAATGTGGCAACGGCGGCGGTACGCTTAACGCAAGTGGTGGGGGCGCTGGAATATCAGAGTGAAGCTCAGCGTTTGCAGCAAACACAGCAGGCTTTACAACTTTCGTTGAACCATCTGGCGAATGCGCCGCTTGCCAGCCACGAATTGCAGCTTGTAAAACGCATTACCGACCGTAGCAACGAACTGGAAAGCAGCGTCACACGCATGCTGGAACTCGGCCATCGCCGCCATCTGGAACGTAACGCGCTACTCAGCGCGCTGTATCAAAACCAAAGCTATCTGCACCATATTCAGGATATTAATGCGCGCGACGGGTTGGCTATTCCAGAACCCCGGCTGCTCACCGAGATGGACCGGCTCATCCTGATTGCTATTCAAACGCCGTCTCCTAAAGCCACGGTCGTCCAGCTTGCCGACGTTATGACGCAACTTCCGGCTCATGCTGATTCGCCACTCGTTGATGAAATATTGCAGGAGTTAACCACACATTTGCAGCAATTGCTGCCGCTTTCGCAGACATTGGAAAATAGCGATCTGGGAATTTCCTGGTACATGTATCACATCAAAGCGCTGGTGGCGTTTTTAAACCAGGACATCAACCAGTACGTACAAAAAGTGACGCAAGAGTCGCTAAATCGCACCGAACAGAGCCATAAAGAGCTGCAATCGATGATTGCCTTTATTGGGCTGTTTGCTTTGCTGGCAATGGTGATAACCGGTTTTGCCGGTTGGTATATTTACCGCAATCTGGGTTCGAATTTGACGGCTATTTCACATGCGATGACACGCCTGGCGCGAGGGGAGCGCGACGTCAGCGTGCCTGCCTTGCAACGGCGCGATGAACTGGGTGAACTGGCGCGGGCATTTAACGTTTTTGCCCGCAATACCGCATCGCTGGAACACACATCGAAATTACTTAAAGAAAAAAGCACCCAACTGGAAACGACCTTCCACGCTATGCGCGATGGTTTTGCGCTGTTCGATAATGACGGCGTTCTGGTGGTATGGAATCCGCAATATCCGCTACTGCTGGGGCTGGCGCCGGAGCATCTTCAGCGGGGTCAGCACTACATGAACTTGCTCAAACAAGTGACGCCGCTTCAGGAACATATTCTGGAAAACCTCTCGCGACCGTTACCGAAACCACAGGAACTGCGGCTGTCAGATAATCGCACTATTGAGCTGCGTTTCAGCCCGGTGCCGGGGCGCGGAATGGTCAACGTTGTGTTGGATCGCAGCGAGCGCAAAGCGCTGGAAGAAGCGTTGGTTCATAGCCAAAAAATGAAAGCCGTCGGCCAGTTAACCGGCGGTTTGGCGCATGATTTTAATAACCTGCTGGCGGTGATTATCGGCAGTCTTGAACTCACCTCGGTGGATTCACCGGATGCCACGCGCATTCAACGCGCTTTAAAAGCTGCCGAGCGCGGTGCGCAACTCACCCAGCGATTACTGGCATTTTCACGTAAACAGTCACTGCATCCCCACGCCGTTTCGATTAAAAACCTGTTAGAAAACCTCGACCCGCTGATTCGCCACTCGCTGCCCGCCGCGCTAACCCTTGAAATAGAAGCGCAACATCCGGCATGGCCTGCATGGATCGACGTGAATCAACTTGAGAATGCGATTATCAATCTGGTTATGAACGCCCGCGATGCGATGGAAGGGCAAATTGGCACCATTAAAATCCGGACCTGGAACCAACGTGTGGTGCGTTCGAGCGGGCGTAAACAGGATATGGTGGCGCTGGAAGTTATCGACAGCGGTCATGGTATGTCAGCGGAGGTAAAGGCCCAGGTGTTTGAACCGTTCTTTACGACGAAACAGACGGGGAGTGGCAGTGGCCTGGGGTTGTCGATGGTATATGGTTTTGTGCGTCAATCCGGTGGACGCGTGCAAATTGAAAGCGCGCCAGGGCAGGGAACATTAGTGCGTTTACAATTGCCGCGTGCGCCATCGCAGGCAGTAAGCGAAACCCTGTCAGAACCGCTGGCGGCGAATCCTGACGAGGATCAACTGGTTCTGGTGCTCGAAGATGAACACGATGTTCGCCAGACATTATGCGAACAATTACATCAGCTTGGCTATTTGACGCTGGAAACCAGTGACAGCCAGCAGGCAGTACAGTTGTTGAAAGATGTGCCGGATATTCAAGTGTTAATCAGTGATTTGATGCTGCCGGGGCCGATGAGTGGCGCTGATGTTATTTTGCATGCACAAGCGCATTATCCGCACCTCACATGCTTGTTGATAAGCGGCCAGGATTTGCGGCGCAGCGGGCAGCAATTACCGCAAGTTGAGCTGTTGCGTAAACCGTTTAATCAGCAAAAACTAGCACAGGCTTTACGCTATGCCCGGCATTTGTAATCAGGTTTGAAAATCATTGAAAAGGTCATCTGCAAACAATTGACTCGGAGTGCAGAAGCAGACATTAATAGAAAGACCCCTTCCAGTAAACCAGGAGGAAGTGGGTGGGTTTAGAAATGCAACTTAGCCGCCTCATCTATTGATATGCACCTCATTGATCATCCTGTAGCAAGGACTTAGCCCCTCTGCAAAGAGGGGCTAACTTTAACCCTCTTTCCTCTCACTCGTCTGCTGAATCAACATCAATGTGACGCTATTAAATCTGCCTGCGTTCGGTATTTATCAGCGTTACAACGCGCGTAAATTGAGATTTCTCCACTGTTGGGTAGTGGGCGTTTTTCCTATTGTGCCGCTATCAACTTTGATGAGACCGGCCTATGAACCGATATTCCATCGTGCTGCTGCTCGGCACTCTGACCGTGACCACAATGGCTCGTGCAGACGTGCT
>DASXXQ010000036.1:0-8823 GCA_036502985.1 Buttiauxella sp. | reverse complement strand
GCTGACCGTGTGTCCGTTTCACATCGTTTTGATAACGGAATAGGTTTCAGCGTGGAAGCCAAATGGAAATCAGGTGGTACTAATAAAGATCAGGCATTTTCTGATTTGGTTGGTAATGGCCACGAAGATCAGATTAGCTGGCGCTGGAAAGCAAACCAAAACTTTTCGATGACTCCAGCATTGACGGTTGAAAGTAACGACAGCCGCACTATCTGGAAACCTAACCTTCAGGCGCAGTACAGCTTTGACAACGGTTTCTATTTGGCCGCCCGCTATCGTTTCGAGTACACGCGTAACCCTAATGATTCTAATAAAGAAGACGATAAAGTTAACCGTGGCGATTTATGGGCAGGTTACGCATTGGGTGATTGGCGTACAGAGCTGAATTATGTCTACGCGAAAAGCGACCATCAGATTCGTTCTAATAACAATAAAGACTCTGAAGAATACAACGCGAAATTGGCTTATAAGTGGGATAAAAACTGGGCTCCGTATGCCGAAGTGGGCAACGTCAGTGGCAGTAAATCCACGGATGAACGCCAGACTCGTTACCGTGTGGGTGTTGCATATTCCTTCTAATAAAATGTAAACCTTTACTCTGTATCTAACCCTCACTCCAGCCTCCGTCTCATTACGGAGGCTTTTTTATTTCAGTCTTCTCTTTATTAGAGAATCGATGGCTTAATTAGAATAACAACTAATAGAAATAAAAAAGCCCTCTCGATAAGAGAGGGCAAGGCCTACACAGGGCACATCTATTATTCGGCAGGATTTAATTCAGGGTTGGCTGGTATTTTTGCAATATACAACGCTGGCTTGCCGTCTTTATCTGAGCTGAAAAGAATGGCGCTATCATCGGGTGTAAATGATGGATGCGGATGGGTCACCTGGCGGCTATTAGCAAAAGTGGCCCAGGAAGTATCGTGGCGAGCAACGCGGAAATAAGCTTTCTTCGCGACATCGAATGCATATAAGTAGGGATCGTTGTCGATGGTATAACCGCTGGTGTCTTTAACATCAACCGGCGTGCCAGAACCGTCACCGACTAACAACGTACCCTCAAAGTTACTCATCAAATGGGAACACGCTGGCATCTGCATGACTTCTGTATTTACACCTGTTTCCGGGTTGTAGCTATAAATAGTGCGACCTTGCTGACCTTTCAGATAAGAAACGTACATCAGAGAGGAGCCGTTTGGCACCCAGAATTCATGTGTGCAGCTTTCGCCCGGGGCATGCTCTTTCACTTTACGCACGTTGCTGCCGTCTTCATTGACCATCCACATTCGGGCATCAACCAGGTCATGCGGGCCTTCGTGGCAGAATGCAACGGTGTTGTCATCGAATGGGCGGTAAATCGGGTGGCCGAGCCAGTTTTTCTCCTGGTGGATAACCGCACTTTCTCCCGTTTGCAGATCAACACGCAGTAGGCGGCAATGCGGCCCTTTATGGAAGAAGTCGTGGAATATTTTCCAGTCGTTTAGCGGAACCCAGTCGTCTTTAGAAATTTCGATGCCGACTAACTTCGTGCAATCGCTGTTAGCAACCCAGGTACCGTATCCAACCCAGTCATCAGGGACGCGATAAACTTCGCGCTCATCCTGAGTCTCAAGATTGACTTCCAACAGAGTGCGTTCGTTCTTCACATAATAGAGGGATTTATCATCCGGGGAGAGGAATCCGCCGAAGGTGTTATCGCCAGTACCTTCTGTTAATTGCACCGCTTCGCAAGCGGCAATATCCAGCAGATAGTAATTCCAGTTGCCATCAAATTCCCCGGCAAACAGTAATTTGCTCCCGTCATTGGTGAAGCATTTTTGGTAGAAGTAATTGCGATGGCACGTTACCTCTGGTGGCGTTAAGCGGGTGACTTCGACGCCTGTGTCTGGGTCCTGACTCACTTCGTAAACCAGTTTAACCCGCATACCTTTAGCCATAATGCTCTCCTTTGAATGACAATTCGCATCTGTCGAAAATGAGTGTTTGAATAATTGGTGATAATTTATCAAAACATTGTTTCAATGTGTGTGATTGCATTCACTAAACAACAATATTGCTAACATTTCACCACACCAAAAGGGACGATCCGTAAGGTACGAAGCGGTTAATCGTGATCCGATTATCAAATTTGATAAGTATCATCTCAAAGTTGAAACGATGTTTCATTTATAATTGAAAAGCAGTTTCAACAAGATTACTATTGCACATCAAAGATTACGGAACAGTGTTATATCCATCATCGTTCAAGCCGCATTGGGCTGCAGTTGCGCACCTGCAACTCGAAAGCTAATGGGTATGTCGCTCCGTAAGCCATTTATGTACAGCGCTGTGCGCGACATAATTTCCCCAAGTTGCTTGCGCTAACAGCAGGCCCGTATAAAAAAGGAAACCTACATGATTCTGGATTCGTTCTCGCTGCAAGGTAAAGTTGCCGTTGTTACTGGTTGTGATACAGGTCTGGGCCAGGGTATGGCTATTGGCCTTGCAGAAGCGGGTTGTGACATCGTTGGCATTAACATTGTTGAACCAACCGAAACCATCGAGCGCGTCACCGCTATGGGCCGCCGCTTCCTGAGCCTGACCGCTGACCTGCGTCAGATTGACGGTATTCCCTCACTGCTTGAGCGTGCGGTTGCTGAGTTTGGCCAAATCGACATTCTGGTTAACAACGCAGGTCTGATTCGTCGTGAAGATGCGATCAACTTCAGCGAAAAAGACTGGGACGACGTCATGAACCTGAACATTAAGAGCGTGTTCTTTATGTCTCAGGCTGTTGCTCGCCAGTTCATTGCGCAAGGTAAAGGCGGCAAAATCATTAACATCGCGTCCATGCTTTCTTACCAGGGTGGCATCCGCGTACCGTCTTACACCGCATCTAAGAGTGCCGTGATGGGCGTGACCCGTCTGCTGGCAAATGAGTGGGCACAGCACGGTATCAATGTGAATGCTATCGCGCCAGGCTACATGGCAACTAACAATACTCAGCAACTGCGTGCTGACGAAGAGCGTAGTGCTGCGATTCTTGAGCGTATCCCTGCCGGCCGTTGGGGTCTGCCAGAAGATCTGAAAGGTCCTATCGTATTCCTGGCCTCTCCTGCATCTGACTACATCAATGGTTATACCGTAGCAGTTGATGGTGGCTGGTTAGCGCGTTAATTCGGGATTGATGTAACCGGTGGATTGCGCTTACGCTTATCCACCCTACACAACCGATTGTTCGTCGTTCGGGTAAGCGCAAACGCCATCCAGCTCATCCGATTGTTCGTAGGTCGGATTAGCGTAAGCGCCATCCGACATAAGAAAGTGCATAAAACCTTCTGAAATCAGAAGGTTTTTTTATATCTATACCCTGGCAAGATACAGCGCTGGCATTCCTTCTTCGTCAGACGTGTAAAGCACCCATTGGTTATCCGGGCTAAAAGAAGGATGCGGATGCGTGACCTGGCGGTCGCCATCCAGGACTTTCCAGGATGTATTGTGGCGGCAAACCGCTTTTTGGGTGCCTTTCTTAAGATCAAACACCCAGATAAACGGATCGTTGAGATCGATACTGCCAGTTTTATGCGGCGCGCCATCACCTACCACCAACGAGCCATCATGATTACTCATCAAATGTGAGCACGGAGGAATGGTGCGCAACTGGCGATTTTCCAACGTTTGCGGGTCTGCACTCCATAAATATCGGTGGGCATCACCTTCTTTATGCGCGACGTAATAGAGCGCTGAACCATCAGGCACCCAGAACTCATGGGTAAAACTTTCACCTTCCTGATGCTGGCGAACGTTACGCAGATTGCTGCCATCCTGGTTAATCAACCACATGCGAGCATCAATAGCGTCACGCGGACCTTCGTGACAAAACGCCACAGTTTCATCGTCGAATGGGCGGTAAATCGGATGGCCCAACCAACGTTTTTCTTGCAGGATGACTTGCTGCTCACCCGTGTGCAAATTGAGACGAATCAGGCGACATTCAGGATGCGTAAAATAGAAATCACGGAATTTTTGCCAGTCAGTCAGCGGCGACCAGTCACTCTTTTTAATTTCAATGCCGACCAGTTGGCTGCAATCTGAATTCGCCACCCAAGTGCCGTAAGCCAACCAATTATCGTCGACTTCGTAAACCACGTACTCTTCAAGAGATTGCAGATCGACGCGGCGTAATTCCCGCGTGTTTTTCACATACCACAATGAGCTGTCGTCTGCGGATAAAAATCCGCCAAAGGTATTATCGCCACTACCTTCGGTGAGTTGCGTGGCAATTTGCTTTTCTAAATCGAGAGAATAGTAGTTCCAGTGCCCCTCAAAAGCACCGCCGAAAATCAGCCGTTGCCCATCGTTGCTAAAACATTTTTGATAGAAGTAATTACGGTGGCAAACAATATGGGGCGGGGTCAAACGCAATACTTCAGTGCCCGTTTCCTTGTCGCGTCGGGCGCGGAAGGAAAGTTGGATTTTCTTACCTTTAGCCATAACGAAATTTCCATTGAGTTAAAAAAATACCCCGCACCGCAAGCGGAGCAGGGTATGCAAAAAAAACTATGCCGACTAATTAGCGCATTGCGCGTTTCAGGATACGGTTACCCTGGCGCTCAAACTCAGCCGCGGTTTCTTCTACGGTTTTCTGACCATAGTCGATGTACTGCAATGAGGTTCCGAACAAGGAGACAATCTGCGGATCGTCAAAGTACGGGGACGTTGGCAGTTTGTTTGGCAGTGATTGCGCCAGTTTCAGGCCAGCCACCGCGGGATCGCTATCTTTAATGACACCATCAGCAGTGAGCTGTGTAACAGCGGCTTTGCTCAGCGGTACACCGCGCTCCAGTCCCAACGCTTCCACACCGGCTTTTTCATTCAGTAAGAAGTTAATCAGCATCGCGGATTCTTTCGGATACTTCGTGGTTTTACTGATAGAGAACATTTGCGCTGGTTTGAAGAACAGGCCCGCGTCAGTTGCACCTGGCAGCATTGGGTAAGATCCCAGCTCAAGTTTGGCTGGTGGCTTGAGGTTGTCGGAGTATTTATTGATGGTGGAGTTCCACATATAAGTACCCGCCCACTCGCCTTCAATCCACGGCTTCATCTCATACATGTTGCTCTTACCAAATGAGGCATAGTATTTGGTGTCAGGCATTACATGGCTGTCGATAAGTTTCTTATACATACCGAAGAACTCAACCCACTGTTCTTTGGTGTAACCGAACTGTTTTTTCGCCGTGTCGATTTCAGGAATATTGTATTTCTGCACCATGTAAGAGCGCAGCAGAGACAGCGTATCCTGGTGTTCCAACACCACCGGGTAGAACTGTTTGCCCAGTTTGGTTTCGAAGGTTTTACCCGCCGCCATCAACTCATCCCAGGTTTTTGGGTATTCAACACCTGCTTTTTTCCAGGTTTCGTCGTTGAAATAGAACACGCGTGCGGTGACGGAAATTGGAATGCCGTTCAGCTTGCCGTCAACGGTGGTTGATTGCAGTTCTTTCGGGTCAAACTGGGTCAGATCTAATTCACCTTTCACCGTGTTCAAATCGTAAAAACCCGTACCGGTTTTCGAGAAAATGGGTAACCAGTTCCAGTTAGTCTGCATGACATCGGGCTCAGTGCCGCCAGCAATTTGCGTGGTCAGACGGGACAAATGGCCGTCCCAACCGGTGTACTCAGAACTCACTTTAATGTTCGGATGTTGTTTCTGAAATTCTTCAACCGCTTTCAGTGTGACTTGATGGCGTCCGTTACCGCCCCACCAGGACATACGTAAATCGATTTGATCTGCCGCGAATGCAGAGCCGGCAGCCATTGCTAAGGTAGAGGTAATCAGGGTATTTAAGAGTACTTTTTTCATTATCATAGACTCCTGTCAAAGAGAGATGTTCTGTTCTGTTTTAGCGTCGAAAATATGACATTTTTCCATGTCAAACTTGAAATACACCTTACGGTGAAGGCCTTTTTCAATCATTGGCTTAGCTTCATCGGAAGGGATTCGGCAGGTCATTTCGAAATCAGCTACTTTCAAGTAGATAAAGAATTCGTGACCCATGTTCTCTACACGTACCATTTCACCGCTGGAATGGCTTTGGGCAAACGGTTCATCAGAGAGTGAAATAAACTCAGGACGGATACCAAAGAAGATGTCCTGATTCTTATACTCTGCGCAGCGCGTCTGCTGGCGTTCGTTCAGTGCCAGCGTGTCGTTACCGACGCTAATGTGCAGGCGGCCATCTTTCTCAATCAGCTTACTCGGGCGGATGTTCATTTCTGGCGCGCCAATAAAGCCTGCCACGAACATATTTTTCGGGTAGTGATAGAGGTTATCCGGCGTATCGACTTGCATAATGTGACCCAGTTTCATCACACAGATACGGTCGCCCATGGTCATTGCTTCGGTCTGATCGTGGGTGACATACACGGTGGTTGCTGGCTTACCACTTTTCTTGAGCTGTTTGTGCAGGTCAGAGATACGAATACGCATCGACGCACGCAGTTTGGCATCAAGGTTAGACAGCGGTTCATCAAACAAAAATACATCGGGTTTTTTCACAATCGCACGGCCTACGGCCACACGTTGTGCCTGGCCGCCGGATAACTGGCGCGGCAACCTGTCCATCAGTTCATCCAGTTCAAGTATTTTTGCCGCTTCGTTAACCTGAGTTTCGATTTGTTCTTTTGGCAGCTTGCTCAGCTTCAAGCCAAAGGCCAGGTTTTCACGCACGGTCATGTGCGGATACAACGCATAGTTCTGGAACACCATCGCGATACCGCGAGATTTAGGGGCCAGGTTGTTAACCACGCGTTCACCAATTCTGACTTCGCCGCCGCTGATGGTTTCGAGACCTGCCAGCATACGCAGGGTGGTTGATTTCGCGCAGCCAGACGGGCCGACGATAACCATGAATTCACCATCTTCAATTTTCAGGTCGATACCATGAACCGCCTGGAAGCCGTTGGAGTAAACTTTTTGCAATTTATTGAAAGTAACTTCAGCCATGATATTCCCTCACTTAACCTTTAATTCCACTGCTGGTCACGCCTTGTACGAAGTAGCGTTGAGCCAGGAAGAAGATGATGATCGATGGCAGAATGGAGATACTCGCCATTGCCAGAATTTCGTTCCACGGAGCGCCTTCAGTCACGTCGATTGACATTTTGAGCGCCAGTGCAATTGGGTATTTGTCTACGCTGTACACATAAATCAGCGGTCCGATAAAGTCGTTCATTGACCACATAAACTGGAACAGGGCGACTGAGATAATGGCCGGTTTCAGAATCGGCACTACCACGTACCAGAGCACCTGGAAGGAGTTACAGCCATCAATCTGCGCCGCTTCTTCCATATCGCGTGGCACGCCGCGCAGGAACTGGATCAACATGAAGACAAAGAATCCCTGGGTTGCAAACGCCATTGGCAGCCACAGTGGCAGATAGCTATTCAACATGCCCATTTCACGGAACATCAGGTATTGCGGGATTAACAGCACGGTGCTTGGCAGCAACATGGTGGTAATCAGCGTTGCGAACCAAAACTTCTTAAACGGGATCTCGAAACGGGCGAAGCCATAAGCCACGATCGTTGAAGAGATAATGGTTAACAGAACTTTCGGAATCACATACTGCATGGTGTTGAGCATGTAGTGGCCGAAGGTGTATTCAGTCCCCGTTTTCCAACCGTTGACGAAACCGTCGCTGGTTGGATTTGACGGCCACAGACCCAGAGTTGTGAAGATCTCGTGGTTCGGTTTGAACGCGGCAGAGAACATCCACACTAATGGGTAAAGCATTAACAGACCGACAATCAGCAAGATGACATAACGAATGCTGCGACTGATCTTTTCGCGGCGCAATGTGCGGGCGATTTCTTCTTCTGCCAGGTCCGTCGGATTTTTAGCCGCTAACTGGCTTGGTTGGATATCAGCCATTTTTGCCTCCCTTGTCTGCGGAGTAGAACACCCAGTATTTCGATGACTTAAAGGCGATGGAGGCAAAGACCGCCACGACCAGGAACAGAACCCACGCCAGTGCTGCGCCATAACCCATATCGAAGTATTTGAACGCGGTGTCGTAGATATACAGTGAGAACAAGTAGGTGTAGTGAGTTGGGCCACCGCCGGTAATGATGTACGGCGCGGTAAACTCCTGGAACGCCTGCGTGGTCTGCATGATGAAGTTGAAGAAAATGACTGGGGTGATTAAAGGCACGGTCACTTTCGTGAACATCTGCCATTTAGATGCACCATCGATCATTGCAGCTTCATACTGTGATTGTGGAACGTTTTGCAGGGCCGCGAGGAAGATAACCATCGCAGAACCGAACTGCCAAACGCGCAGCAGCGTAACTGACATCAGCGCAAGTGAAGGCTCACCCAGCCAGTTCACTGGATCAAGACCGAACACCCCGATAAAGCTGTTAAGCAAACCGTCGATTGCAAACAGCGCACGCCACAGAACAGCGATAGCAACGGAGCTACCCAGAATTGAAGGAATGTAATATGCCGTACGGAAGAAGCCGATACCGCGCAGTTTAAAGTTAAGAACAAATGCGATGCCCAATGCGAAAGCGAGTTTCAACGGGATAGTTAAAAACACGTATGCGAAAGTGACACCCATGGATTTCCAGAAGAGGGAATCTTCGGTCAACATGTAGCGATAGTTCTCGATACCGGTGAATACCGGCGGATTCATCAAATCGTACTCAGTAAAACTGAGGAAGAAAGATGAAACAAATGGGAAGGCAGTAAAGATTATCAACCCGATGATGTAGGGTGATATCCATGCCAGTCCCAACATTTTGTTTTCATTCATACATACCTACCTGGCGATCAATGGTTT
>DASXXQ010000035.1:0-6079 GCA_036502985.1 Buttiauxella sp. | reverse complement strand
GGTCAGTACGGAGTACGGCGGCAAGAGCCAGCTGAACCTCGGGCATCTGGTGGACAGCGAGAAGCAGCCGCGCGGGGAAGGCTTTGAGCTCAGAACCGACAGCTGGGGCGCCATCCGGGCGCAGAAAGGGATATTCATCAGCGCTGACGGCCAGGCGAAGGCGCAGGGTCAGGTACTGGAGATGCAGCCAGCGGTGAGCAATCTGGGTGATGCCCGGGAGCAGATGACGTCGATTTCGGACGATGCCCTGACGGCGACGGCAAACCCGGCGGACCTGCAGGCGCAAATCAGGCTGCTGGAGCAGCAGCTGACGGACCTGAAAAAGTCGGTGCTGCTGATGAGTGCGCCGGACGGCATGGCGCTGACCAGCGGGGAGCATCTGCAGGTATCGGCCGGTCAGAACCTGATTGCCACAGCCGGTAAAAATGCCGACGTCAGCGTGGTGAAAAACCTGTTTATCGGGATTGGCCATACCCTTAGCGTGTTTGTGAGAAAGCTGGGCATTAAGCTGATAGCCAACCAGGGGCCGGTGCAGATGCAGGCGCAGAATGACCTGATGGAATTGCTGGCCCGTAAAGAAATCAGCATTGTCAGCACGGAAGATGAAATCAAAATCATCGCGAAGAAGAAGCTGACGGTAAACGGTGGGGGCAGCTACGTGAATCTGGATGGCAGCGCTATTGAATGGGGGACACTTGGGGATTTCAGGACAAAAGCAGGACATTATGACAGACAGACCCAGGCCTCCAATCCAGTCACTCTGCCAGCACTACCGGGGCAGTATCCTGAACTACCGGACGGGGTTTGCATTCCCTGCCTGATTAACGCCATCAAAGAAAACAGCGGTTTCGTACAGGGAGGCCAATGATGAATCCGGATAAGTTATTAGAGGCTGCACAGGCAACATCAGAGAGCAAAATCAGTTTACTGATCGAGGGTGGTGCGTATGACGAGAACATTTTTGCCCAACTTCACGAACAATGCACCGCCAGAATGTATTCACTGTATCAACACCCGCAACTCCTGGAAGCCAGGATGGCCGGGCCTTGGTTGCTGGAAGTTAACGGTCCGCAAGCGCTAGCCAATGGGCTGAATATGTTCCCGCTGACAGCGGGAGCAATATTTCATTCCACATCAGCCCGTTCGCTGGCTGTACAGCTAAGCTGGGGATGCACCCCACTCAATCCAGAGAAGCAGTGTGTGTTAAGCCGCTTCTATATCAGAGAAGTCCTCGAGCCGTTAGCTCAGCGCGCCGAAACCGAATGGCATAGCTTCCTGTTTCAGGGGATTCAACAATGGTGGATGCCGGATCAACACGACTGGACACAGATAGCTATTCCCCCGTCTACGGCAAAAGGCGCACTCGATCACGCGGTTCGTCTCGATGAAGAAACCTGGGCACAGATTTACGATCGCCCGGAAGTCACCAGCGTGCTGACGCAGTGGCAAACATTCCCTTCGGCGCAGGCATTCCCACCCTGTTCACAGCGCAACATGACGACCAAAGCGCTGGATAAAGCCCAGGCAGCAGGTATGGGCACATCCGCTGACAGGAAGCTCTACGCGCTTGTCTATCTGAATGGGGGCAAGCCGTTGCTGGAGTCAACAACCGTTCAGGAAGCCCTGATCGATGTTAAGCAGGGAAAGCGCAAGCTGATGGATGTGCTGCTGGCCGCCGAGCAGGGTTAAACCTCCGAAGAAGGTTAAAATGGGATTTTTTAACAGACTCGAAAAAGTAGACGGGGCCATAAACCGGGGCTATGCCCGCTGGGGGAAAAAGATCTGGCTGAGCCTTGGGCTGGCGGTGATCCTGTACGGCGGCTGGATCGTCTGGGCTGCCATCTGGGGCCCGCCTACCGGCGGCGTGACGTTAATTATTCATAGCGAAATCGATCGTCCCATTCTGGGCTTTAGCGTTAACGGTGTGGCGGGCTCTAACGCCTTTGCTCATGGCGGGGGAGGTGCAACCTGCTGCGGTAATATTAATGGGAAAACGGCAGAAGTGATATGGACACTGAGTACTACACGGTTGCAATACGACTCTGGCTTGCGTAAAGAAACCCGAAAAATAACAATCCCATTACCTGAACGTAAGTGGGGAGAAAATTATCTCCACGTTTATTTTTATCCAGGAGACCAGGTTCGCCTCTGGTGGAGTACTGGCTTCGGCTCGCCGAAAGCAGAAGTACTTATCAAGAACAGCCAATAATAAAGGATTATTTATGGATATCGAAAGCCTTATATCCTCAGCCTGTTGTTCACCACAGATGGATGAGCATCAGACTGGCAGCTGCTCGCGTATATGGCACGTAGGGTTCTGCTTTGATGGCATAAGCCGCAACATTCAACAGGATGCGCCAGAAACGCGCCTGATTAATATTTCCAGGCTGTTCCGTACCTGCCCCGGTGTGTTAAAAAATAAAATAACCAAGATCTGTTCAAATTTTATATCTCCGGTTCCGGCTCATCGAGCACAGAATGCATGACCAACATAAAATGAATAGCAGGGCAGACTATTACAGTTAAAAGGATGACGGGAGAAATAAATGGGATTTTTTAACAGACTCGAAAAAGTAGACGGGGCCATAAACCGGGGCTATGCCCGCTGGGGGAAAAAGATTTGGCTGAGCCTTGGGCTGGCGGTGGTCCTTTACGGCGGCTGGATCGTCTGGGCTGCCATCTGGGGGCCGCCTACCGGCGGCGTGACGTTAATTATTCATAACCAACTGGATCGCCCGATTAGGGGATTTAGCGTCAACGGTGTGGCGGGGGGCAATGCGTTTGCGCACAATAAAAATAATCCGTACTCATCCGGAGCGGGTAAGGCAACCTGCTGCGGTAACATTAACGGTAAAACTGCAAAGATAAAATGGACCGTTGATTACACCCTTGCACAATATAATGCAGGCGTCCGTACCGAAACACATCAAACTGTTATGCCTTTGCCAAAACGTAAGTGGGGTGAAAATTATCTCCATATTTATTTCTATCCAGGAGATCGAGTTCGCCTCTGGTGGAGTACTGGCTTCGGCTCGCCGAAAGCAGAAGTACTTATCAAGAACAACAAATAATAAAGGATTATTTATGGATCTCGAAAGCCTTATTTCCTCAGCCTGTCGTTCACCACAGATGGATGAGCATCAGACTGGCAGCTGCTCGAGTATATGGACAGTAGGGTTTTGCTTTGATGGCATAAGCCGCAACATTCAACAGTATACCCCAGAAACACGCCTGAGTAATATTTCCAGGCTGTTCCGTACCTGCCCCGGCATGTTAAAAAATAAAATAACCAAGACCTGTTCAAATTTTATATTTCTGGCTCCGGCTCATCGAACGCAGAATGCATGACCAATATAAAATGAATAGCCAGGACAGATCATTACAGTTAAAAGAAAGGCGGGAGAAATAAATGGGATTATTTAACAGGCTCGAAAAAGTAGACGGGGCCGTAAACCAGGGCTATGCACGCTGGGGGAAAAAGATTTGGCTGAGCCTTGGGCTGGCGGTGGTCCTTTACGGCGGCTGGATCGTCTGGGCTGCCATCTGGGGCCCGCCTACCGGCGGGGTAACGTTAATTATTCATAATCAGTTGGACCGCCCAGTTCTGGGTTTTAGCGTCAACGGTGTGGCGGGGGCCAATGCTTCTGTGCGCGATAAGTCAAATCCTTACTCACTTGACCGGGGGGGTGCAACCTGCTGCGGTAATATTAATGGGAAAACGGCAGAAGTGATATGGACATTGAGTACTACACGGTTGCAATACGACTCTGGCTTGCGTAAAGAAACTCGAAAAATAACAATCCCATTACCTGAACGTAAGTGGGGAGAAAATTATCTCCATGTTTATTTCTATCCAGGAGATCGAGTTCGCCTCTGGTGGAGTACAGGCTTCGGCTCGCCGAAAGCAGAAGTACTTATCAAGAACAATCAATAATAAAGGATTATTTATGGATATCGAAAGCCTTATTTCCTCAGCCAGTCGTTCACAACAAATGGATGAGAATCAGGTTGGCAACTGCTCGCGTATATGGCACGTAGGGTTCTTCTTTGATGGTATACATCGTAATATCGAACAGGATGCTCCAGAAAAACGGTTAAGTAACATTGCACGGTTATTTAGGGCACACCCAAACACGTTAAATAACACCTCTCATTATAGCTATGATTCGTTCTATATCTCCGGCCTCGGAACCCCCTTTAAAGAAGAAATTACCGCCCACCTGCATACCATGATGGACGGCGCGCAAAGCACCACGCTTGACGATATAAAAGCGCAGCCGGGTGATATGGCCAAAGAGGCCGGAGTGGAATTATTAAAAGGAAAGAACTGGTACGAGGTATTAAAAAAGCAGGGGGAAAAACTTCTTAACCCCGCCGAATATAAAAAGCTGATCGGGAACATCAGTAGCAGCGTGGCGAAAAAAGTCAGCATCGAAGCCACGCCGTGGCTCCGCGATAACCCTACGGTGGCCGACTTTTTAGTCACCGGGGCAGATACCCGCTTAACCTCAACAAAAATCAGCTTTGAGGAAGCCTTTAAGGAGGTCAAAACACTCAGCCCGGTTCCCGTCAGGCTGATTTCCGTCGCAGTTTTTGGCTACGACCTGGGGGCCACGCTCGCACGAAAGTTTATCGATAACCTCCTGGGCGAGGTATGCCAGAAGCAGGGGGAAAGCTACAGCTACCAGGGCGTGCCGGTAGATATTGTGTTCACCGGTCTGTTCGACTGCGCCCGCCATACCCCAGCCAGCAATGATAACGGCGTCGATTACTTTATTGCTACCGCCAGCGGGCCGCTCAGCAAACTCAGCGTACTGTTTGGCGATAAGTCCATCGACCACCAGACGGCACTCCCAAAGGAGGTGCGAAGCGCCCTGCACCTGGTGGCCGCCCACGAGCGCCGCCCCTGGCGCTGTCTGTACCGGCTGGGGGATATAAGCCCGGAACATAAAGAAGAGCTGCTGCCGGGGTGCAGCGAGGATATCGGCGGCGGGCTAAAACCCGACGAGCAGAAGCCGAGCGCCGAACTGTGCCGGGTGGCCCTGCAAAAAATGTATCGCGCAGCCGCCATGTCCGGAGTGCCTTTTCCTGATTTCAAAACGCTGGATAAAACCGACACCGATATTGCCAGCTATTTTGTTATGGAAGACACCTGGGAAAACGCCTCCGTCGCCGAGTGGGTGGCGCGCTACCAGAAGGTGATGCGGGCGAAAAAAGTCTCCATCCTGGCGCAGAACCAGCACCTGGATAACTACATCGACTGGCTGGGACAGCAGTATTACCAGTACCGCACGGAGCACCTGAAGCTTTCCGGGCAGCGTGAGCGGGCGCTGTCGGGTCCCGGGGCGATGATGGGACAACTGGGCATAGAAAAAAATGCTCTGCGGGAAGCCCGGGGTATTCAGCTACAGATAGATACCCTGGAGCAGCACTGGGGCTGGCTGGAAGATGTCCATGAGGCGGCTAAAACAGCCCGCGGCTGGGGAGACGGGGTGAATATAATGGATAAGCGCATCGACCTTGCTCCGGACATCTACGTCCCGGCTGTTAAGCGGGCTGACAACTTTCTTCGCTACGCCCAAAGCGCTTTTACCGGCGAACCAATAAGCATCATGCCGACCAGAGATACCGCCGTGCTTTACGCCCGGTTTATGCACGATATTCAGCGTGCGGATCGTGGAGCCGCCATCAATGCCGATTATCTGGTTATCAGAAGTATGGAAAAACCCGGCGGGTGAATAAGCGTCACCCGTTGAATAATAGCGGGCGACGCAATGGCTTAATGACTCTGCAAAGTTCAATCCGCGCCGAGGAACATCTTGCGCAGGTAGTGCGGCACGGCGTTATCGGCGTTGGTGCCGATCACTTCCAGCTCCGGCAGCAGATCTTTCAGGCGCTGGTGCGCGTTGCCCATAATGCAGCCTTTGCCCGCCATCGAGAGCATTTCGGCGTCGTTCATGCCGTCGCCAAAGGAGATGCAGTCTTTCAGGCTGTAGCCCATCGCCTTCGCAACCGCTTCCAGCGCATGACCTTTGGATACGCCGCCGGCCATCACTTCCAGGCAGGTTAGCGTTGAGAA
>DASXXQ010000034.1:0-14937 GCA_036502985.1 Buttiauxella sp. | reverse complement strand
GTGTCGTATCGAGCCGGTTTTCCGTATTCACTGGCGCAACTTTTCTTTACCCTTCAGTCAGGTGAGTTTGCACAGCTGCATATTTCAGTAAAAGGCCCGGATGGATATACAGTTGAATATCACTGGACGCCTGATCTCGCTCACCAGATTACGTCTGCGCGAGATTAACGCCTTCTACTGTTTAAACGTTACTGCGCAGAACACCTGGCCTGCGCAGTCAATGAAGAGTTACTGGCAAACCAACGCCAAATCCTTATTCAACAGATAAGGCCGTAAATAGCCCACGGTGTTGGACAAAGGCAGCACATCTTCTTGCAGCTGAATGTTGAGCACGTCACTGATGTACTTCCTGCGCGCGCAGATGCGTTGCCATAATTCCGGGTAATGCGCAGCCAGTTGGTGGCGCAGTGCCTCATCGGCAAGTGCAATGGTGTCTTCGATACTGGCGCCTGCGTAGCCTTTACGCGATGGGATGATGTCGATTTGCAGCAGCATGCCGCTGGCTAAAGGAATATCGGATGCAGGGTAAATCGGCGAGCACAGCCACTCTTCATCGGCAACTAAATGGCCAGGGTTCAGGTGCCAGTGGTACTCGGCCTTCGGCAATACACATTCAATGAGCTCATACACTTCATGGCCTTTTACACCCACATGCATATGCTCAAGCCAGTTCACTACGGCGCGATAATAGGGGATGGCCACCACATCGAGATAATCTTTTACCTCGTCGTTGAGTTCATCGGCTTGTGTGACCACATATGCCGCTCGGCTGGTTAAACCGCCTTTGTAGCTGACGGTCAACGAGAATTTATCACCTGCCTGAATGTGTTTATCCGACGGATACAAATTGGCATTTTCAAAGCGGTCACCCGTGGCGGCAATGGTGACGACGTTATTGGCTTGCCCTTCGGCGGCCAACATTGCGGCAATGGTTTTTTCTGTTTTGCCCACTTCAACAGCATTAAGCGCGGTCAGTGCCGCACTGGATGCCAGATTTGCGCCGTATTCATAATGGGCAATTTCATTGGCGTTATTGATGATACGCGCACCATCGCGCGGCGAAATAAACAGGTCGGTGGCATTGAGTAGCTCGCACGTGGACGTGAGCGCTGTTTGCAGTGCCTGAAAAATAAAGGTCGGGATATCAAACAGTGCTTTGTTGTTATCGTGACTTCCCGTGAACAGTTTCCAGCCCGCAACGCCGACACGCTGTTGTCCGTTAAGCCCTGCCTGTTGCAGCACTTCGCTTAACGAAAGCGTGGTGTCCATCGGCTGGTTTGGCAGCGAGAACCAGGGAGCGTGTACCACACTTGCCGGGATTCTTGAGTACTGTGCGAGTTTGAGGTTTTCATTACCGAGAACCAGCACCGCTTCGCCGCTTTTATGTAATATCAGTAAACCTTCTTCAAATCGCGGGATGAACCCCGTCAGATATTCAAAATTACCGCCATGTTCTTTGTCGGCGTAAACGACTAATGAATCCAGATTCTGCCGCGCCATTCCTTGCAAAATCTGGCTGCGGCGTTTCTGAATGGTCGCGTCATTTAATACTACGCTCGGGGTGCCGGGGTAAATTTCCGGCTGTTTAATGGTCGCAAGTGTAATGGATGAATGGGGTTGCGGCATGAGCAGTCACTCCTTTTTCTTATTCCCTGAACGAACCTTAACTTACCACCAGGTCAACCCTGCGCCTATCCTGGTAACCTGTTTTTGGGCCGACCGGGGCCAAGTAACACCGCAAGTTTGGAGCCGCCTTTTGTGGTTTCCATAAAAATTTTGCACACGCTGGTGAGCGGTACGGAAAGCAGCATACCCACTGGGCCGAGCAACCAGCCCCAGAACAGCAGGGAAAGGAACACCACGAACGTCGACATACCAAGGCCGCGCCCCATCATGCGCGGCTCGACGATATTCCCCAGCACCATATGTACCGCAAGAAAGAGTACGCCAACCATAACCATTTCGTAGGTGCCGTTGAAAAGAAACGCCTGAATCATCGGGGGGATCGCAGAAATCACCGAGCCGATATTGGGGATGTAATTCAGCAAGAAGCCCAATACACCCCACATCAGCGCAAACTGGATATTTAATAGCTCAAGCCCGAGCCAGATAATCAGGCCGGTCCACAGGCTAATGAGCGTTTTTAATGCCAGATAGTGCGTCACACCTTTGAGTGCACGGTGCAGGCTGGCAATGTGCATTTTCGGGTTGGAAAGGGCAAAACGCAGTTTATAGGGAACGTGGCGCACTTCGAACAGCATAAATACCACCGTCATGACTAACAGCAGAATGCTGGCCATCGCACCGGAAAGTCCGGTCATCAATGTGGTGGCGTAAGACATGACTTTCTCGGAATCCATACGCTGCAACATGCGTTCAGGTGATAACCGCAAATGCATAAATGGCAGCATTTGTTCGAGGTCGAACACTTTTTTCGTCAGCATCTTGTTGTATTTGGGCAGCATATCGATGAAGTCACTCATCGATGCCGCCAGCACGCCGACCAGCATAGTCAGCACAATCAGCATCGCAAAGACGACCATGGAGATGGCCAGCGGGCGGTTTATCCCTCGACGAATCAGCCAGGTCACCAGTGGATTAAGCACAATGGCGAAAAAGACTGCCAATAATAGCTGGACGATAATATCCGCAGCAGCATGAATGCCGGCGAGAATAATCACCAGCGCAGAGAGTTTTATAAGAATATGTAGCCCGGCTTTATCGGGTTCTGGATAAACCATGAAGAGATCCTGTGTACGAGGGATCTTCTTAGTGTAGCGTCTCGTTTATTTCCCATACGCAGGGCGAGTCTGAAAGTCTGTTGCTGAAATTCTGACTGTGAACTGTTTATACTGTGGAATGCTGTTTTATAAGTGATCAACTATGCCTGACCTTGCACCTTCTCCCGCAATAACGAGTGCCCGCCTCAATCTAAAGATTGTCTCCGTAGTGATGTTTAATTTTGCCAGCTACATGACAATTGGCCTGCCGCTTGCGGTATTGCCAGGCTATGTCCACGACGTAATGGGATACAGCGCGTTTTGGGCGGGGCTGGTGATTAGTCTTCAGTATTTCGCCACGCTATTAAGCCGCCCACACGCAGGGCGTTATGCGGATATTCTTGGCCCGAAAAAAATCGTTGTCTTTGGCTTATGCGGCTGTTTCCTGAGTGGCGCAAGTTACATGCTGGCGGCCTTCAGCAGTGCCTGGCCGCTAGTGAGTTTGGTTTTGCTCTGTCTTGGGCGCGTTATTTTGGGCATCGGGCAAAGTTTTGCGGGCACCGGTTCAACACTTTGGGGCGTCGGCGTGGTGGGTTCGCTGCACATCGGGCGGGTGATTTCCTGGAATGGCATTGTGACTTATGGCGCGATGGCAATGGGCGCTCCGCTGGGCGTGCTGTTCTATCACCTGGGCGGGCTCAAATTACTGGCGGGAATTATTATGGCAGTGGCGTTAATAGCGGTATTGCTGGCGCTTCCTCGCCCGGCAGTGAAAGCCAGTAAAGGCAAGCCGCTGCCGTTCCGTGCGGTTCTTGGACGCGTCTGGCCTTATGGTATGGCACTTGCGCTGGCATCCGCAGGATTTGGCGTTATCGCAACATTTATCACGCTATTTTATGATGCCAAAGGCTGGGATGGCGCGGCCTTCGCATTAACGCTATTTAGCTGCGCATTTGTGGGTACTCGCTTACTTTTCCCGAACGGAATTAACCGGCTTGGTGGCCTGAACGTGGCGATGATTTGTTTCTCGGTCGAGATAATAGGTTTGCTGTTAGTCGGCTTTGCCGTTGAACCGTGGATGGCAAAAGTAGGTACTTTCCTGACTGGCGCGGGTTTTTCTCTGGTGTTCCCGGCGCTGGGCGTGGTGGCGGTGAAAAGGGTGCCACAGCAAAACCAGGGGAGTGCGCTGGCGACCTATACCGTATTTATGGATTTATCGCTGGGAATTACGGGGCCGTTAGCCGGGTTAGTGATGGCTTACTACGGGGTATCGATAATTTATCTGGCCGCGGCAGCGCTGGTTTGTATCGCACTTATCATGTTATGGCAGCTAAAAAAACGGCCCCCGATTGAGCAACCGGAGGCCGTGTCATCATCACAAAAATAGTTACTTGATGGTGATGGTATTAATGATGTTCTCAGCGGCAGTTTGTGCCTGTTGCTGATTATCCGCAGGCAGTGTTATCTGCATGGTGAGTAGTTGGTTATCAACTTTACCCAGGATAACTGATGAATAAGCGGTCTGGCCTTTTGCCGAGATAATGCTGTCCAACTGCTGTAGTGTATGGCCTTTGATCTCAACAGATTTGTTGGTGACAACTTGCAACTGCGGGTCACGAGTGCGCTGCTGATCTTCAAGACGTTTTGCTAATGCTGCCAGATCGTCCGGAGTATTTTCACCCACAATCACAATCACCGCTTTCTGACCGGTAGCATCAGAATAGACGTGCATATTATTTGCCTGAGTGCCTAATTTACCGCTCTGGTCGGTCATATCGGCAGGCAATGCAAAGCTGATTTTTCCGTCCAACAGGCTTACCGGCTGGCCGGCTGAGCTACTTTCCGCCGCTGGTGTGGTCGCAGTTTTGCTGTCGCTGTTATCGCAAGCGGCAAGGCCTAATACCAGAAGGCCGATACCGACATATTTTACCAGGTTACCCATGACTTCTTCCTTTACATTTGCAAGCCTTTGTGGCCGATCTCAGCATCTTATCACAAGATAATTCAACCACCGTCAACCTGGCTGTAACGCCGAGCTTTCAGATTTATCTGCCAAACGTTTCAATAACATATTCAGTAGAACGCCGTACATCGGCAAGAAGAATACAATGCTGATAAGCACTTTGAAGCAGTAATCCACGATGGCGATTTCGACCCAATGCTGCGCCATAAAAGCATCCGGACTGCGCCAGAACGCGATAAAGAAGAAGGACAGCGTGTCGCTGATGTTCCCAAATAGCGTAGAGGCTGTGGGTGCCAGCCACCAGTAACGACTCTGACGTAAGCGGTTAAATACATGCACATCCAGAATCTGCCCCAGGGCATAAGCCATGAAGCTGGCGATAGCGATACGAGCCACGAACAGGTTGAAGTGCAGCAGCGCATCGAATCCTTGCCAGGTGCCCATATAAAATAGAGCGGAGATGGCGTAGGAGATGATAAGCGCAGGCAACATGACGGCAAAAATAATTCGTCGTGCCAAAGGCGCGCCAAATATGCGTACTGTCAGGTCGGTTGCCAGGAAGATAAACGGAAAACTAAACGCGCCCCAGGTGGTATGGAAACCAAAAACCGAAACCGGTAATTGCACCAGATAGTTGCTGGAGGTGATCACCAGCAAATGGAATAGCGATAGCCAGAACAGCGCTTTAGTGCGCTGAGTAGAATTGAACTGCGTCATTTTGTAGCCTTTTTATTGGAATGGGGTGAGGGAACCCAAAATTGCGCCAGGAAAAAACGTTCCTGGTTATTTTAAAGCGGGGGCGATGATACTGCTTTAGCCTCGCTTTGCAATGGTTAATTTTAGCGCAATCGTTCACGTGACTTGCGTGATAAATTACCGGGCGTAAACTATCGCGGTTTGTTAAATGCGAGACCGCTGATGACCGATCTTTTTTCTAATCCTGACCATACGCTTGATGCACTGGGCCTGCGCTGCCCGGAACCGGTAATGATGGTACGCAAAACAGTCCGCAATATGCAGGCCGGTGAAACGTTGTTGGTGATTGCTGACGACCCCGCAACGACGCGTGACATCCCTGGTTTCTGCATTTTTATGGAGCATGAATTGCTTGCTAAACAAGTAGAATCATTGCCTTACCAGTACTTGTTACGTAAAGGCCAATAACGCCGTATCAGCCCTTTGCTCCCCCGCTTTGGGCTTCTGAACCCTCTTTGCATCCCCGTTGAACCCCGATTTCATTTTTTGTCGCTTTTTGTGAAGTGCTTCACCCACGCTTTTTTCAACATAGTCTAGTTTTTAACCTACAAAATAAAACATTGTTTTACTTCTTACCTCACACTACACCTCTGCTGGAGCGACACAATAATGAAGAAGACCTTTTTGCCTGCTTTTGCTGGTTTATGTCTGTCTACCGCATCCGTTCTGTTTGCACAATCTGCTTTCGCGCAAGTGATTAAAGCAGCCGATGTTCATCCTGAAGGCTATCCGAATGTGGTCGCTGTTCAGCACATGGGAGAAAAGCTTAAGCAAGAAACCAACGGTGATTTAGAGATTAAAGTCTTCCCAAGTGGCGTGTTGGGCGATGAAAAACAGATCATCGAACAAGCGCAGATGGGGGCAATCGATATGATCCGTGTTTCGATGGCACCCGTTGCTGCGATCCTGCCTGATGTTGAAGTCTTTACCCTGCCGTATGTCTTCCGCGATGAAGATCATATGCACAAAGTGATCGACGGCGATCTGGGTAAACAGATTGGCGACAAGTTGACCAATAACCCGAAATCCCGCCTCGTGTTCCTCGGCTGGATGGACTCAGGTACACGTAACCTGATCACGAAAAAACCGGTCTTAAAACCGGAAGATCTCCAGGGAATGAAAATCCGTGTTCAGGGCAGCCCGGTGGCATTAGCCACACTAAAAGACATGGGGGCGAATTCAGTCGCTATGGGTGTGAGCGAAGTGTATAGCGGGATGCAAACCGGGGTGATTGATGGTGCGGAAAACAACCCGCCAACGTTTGTTTCCCAAAACTATATGCCCGTCGCCAAACACTACACGCTGAGCGGTCACTTCATCACTCCAGAAATGTTGCTTTATTCAAAAGTGAAGTGGGACAAACTGACGCCTGATCAGCAGCAAAAAATCCTGAAACTGGCGCGTGAAGCTCAAATGGAGCAACGCCAACTGTGGAATGCGTATAACACGCAATCATTAGAAAAAATGAAAGCCGGTGGTGTTCAGTTCCATGAAATCGACAAAGCCTGGTTTGTAAAAGCGACTGAGCCTGTTCGTAAAGAGTATGGCGACAAGCATCAGGACCTGATGAAAGCCATTGCTGATGTTCAGTAATTTTTGTCGCTAACGCTGTCGTGGAGGGCATATGTCCCAACGCTATTCAGACTTGATGGATAAAGTGTATTTGCTGGCGATGATTGTTGCAGGGCTGTCTTTATTGGTGATGACAATCATTATTCCAATTGGGATTTTCTCGCGCTACGTCCTTAACCGAGGTGAATCCTGGCCGGAACCTGTGGCGATAATCTGCATGGTGACCTTCACGTTCATCGGCGCGGCGGTGAGTTACCGCGCCGGTTCACACATCGCCGTGAACATGTTGACAGACCGTCTGCCGCTCGCGTGGCAGACGCTTTGTGCACGTATCGTTGACGTGCTTATGCTGCTCGTTTCGGCCGTGATGTTTTATTACAGCTTCTACTTGTGCGCCGATTTATGGGAACAGCCCGTTGCCGAGTTCCCGATTCTCACGTCCGGTCAAACTTATCTTCCGCTGCCAGTAGGCTCAATTTTATTGATCCTGTTTGTTGTGGAGCGATTGGTGTTTGGCTCTCAAGAGAACCGCCCAATAGTGCTGCTGGGTAATCACGGTTAAGACCAGGGGATAACATGGACGCATTTATATTATTAGCAACGCTTGCAGTGTTGCTCGCGGTGGGCATGCCTGTGGCTTTTGCCGTTGGGCTTAGCGCCATTGTGGGCGCGTTATGGATAGATTTGCCGCTGGAAGCGATCATGATTCAAATCACCAGTGGGGTGAACAAATTTACCTTACTGGCGATTCCGTTCTTCATTTTGGCCGGAGCCATCATGGCAGAAGGGGGCATCGCCCGTCGCCTGGTTAACTTTGCCTATATTTTTGTCGGGTTTATTCGCGGCGGTTTGTCTCTGGTCAATATTGTGGCGTCCACTTTCTTCGGTGCGATTTCAGGATCATCAGTGGCAGATACCGCATCAATCGGTAGCGTGATGATCCCCGAAATGGAGAAAAAGGGTTATCCACGTGAATATGCAGCAGCCGTTACAGCAAGCGGGTCCGTGCAGGCGATTTTGATCCCGCCAAGCCATAACTCAGTAATTTACTCGTTAGCGGCAGGCGGCAGCGTTTCTATCGCGACGCTGTTTATTGCCGGAGTGCTGCCTGGTCTTCTGCTGGGTTTCAGTTTGATGGTGATGTGTCTGGCATTTGCTCATAAACGTGGCTATCCGAAAGGCGAGCGCATTCCCTTTAAGCAAGCGGCGAAAATTTTCTTCGACGCGCTTTGGGGTTTAATGACGGTGGTTATTATTCTCGGCGGGATTCTTTCCGGCGTGTTTACCGCGACGGAGTCTGCGGCCGTGGCTTGCGTTTGGGCGTTCTTCGTCACCATGTTTATCTACCGTGATTACAAGTGGAATGAACTGCCGAAGCTGATGTTTCGCACCGTAAAAACAGTTTCTATCGTAATGATTTTAATTGGTTTTGCGGCAGCGTTTGGCGCAGTAATGACATACATGCAACTGCCGTCGCGCATCACCGAGTTCTTCACTTCACTGTCAGACAACAAGTACGTGATCCTGATGTACCTGAACGTCATGTTACTGCTGATTGGCACTCTGATGGACATGGCACCGATCATTTTGATCCTGACGCCGGTACTGTTGCCAGTGACTAATTCGCTGGGCATCGATCCGGTTCATTTCGGCATGATAATGATGGTGAATCTCGGCATTGGGTTGATTACTCCACCCGTTGGCTCGGTGCTGTTTGTCGCCAGTGCGGTCAGTAAGCAGAAAATCGAAGTGGTGGTACGTGCCATGCTCCCGTTCTACGCCATGTTGCTGGTGGTGCTGGCCATGGTGACCTACATTCCTGCCGTTTCGCTGTGGTTGCCACATATTCTGGGTATGACGAGTTAATCCATTGGACCCATCCTTGCCGAAGCGTAAGGATGGGCCGGGTAAATATTTACTTTCTTTTCAGCAGTCGCAAAGCATTTGCCGTGACTAATGCGGTCGCGCCAGAATCGGCTAATACCGCAAGCCACAAACCGGTGATGCCCAGCAACGTCGTGACCAGAAATATCCCCTTCAGACCTAACGCGATAGTAATGTTCTGGCGAATATTATTATGCGTAGCTCGTGCCAGCCCAATCATGCTGGCCAGTTCTGTCAGACGGTTGTGTGTCAGCGCGGCATCTGCGGTTTCGAGTGCGACATCAGTGCCGCTGCCCATGGCGATACCGATGGTTGCAGCTTTCATTGCTGGCGCATCGTTGATGCCATCACCCACCATAGCAAGAGGAGCGCTACCGTTGAGTTCATTCACTGCGTTAACTTTGTCGCCAGGTAGTAGACTGGCGCGATAATCCATTCCCAATTCGTGGGCGATAGCTGCCGCCGCACGCGGGTTATCGCCCGTTAACATTACGCTTTGAACACCGATATTTTTCAGCGCCAAAACGGCCATTTTTGCATCGCTACGCAGGGTATCACGCAGAGCAATTACGCCGAGCAGCTGACCTTGCTGCACAACTGTAATAACGGTTTGACCTTCTGCTTCTAGCTGAGTGATCCGCTGCTGCCATCTTGCATCCAGTACGTTTTCCGCCAGTTTACCAGGTGCGCTCAATAGCAGTGTTTCGTCGTTTATTGTGGCCTCCACCCCGATACCTGCCAACGCCCGATGTGCGCTGGTGGCGGGTAATGTCAGCTCGCGGGCCTGTGCTTCTCGGACAATGGCCTGCGCCAGTGGGTGTGAGGAGCCCAGTTCAGCCGCTGCTGCCAGTGCCAGCAGCGCATTTTCATTAAGCTCGCCATTCACTTCAATGGCCGTAACCTGTGGTTTGCCTGCGGTTAATGTGCCGGTTTTATCAAAAGCAATATGCTGAATTTTCCCAAGGCGTTCGAGTGCTGCACCGCCTTTAATCAACGCCCCGCGCCGCGCCGCCGCCGCAAGCCCGGAAGTAATTGCTGCTGGGGTAGAAATCACCAGTGCACACGGGCAACCAATCAGTAACAGCGCCAGACCTTTGTAAATCCATTCGCTCCAGCTTTGGCCGAATAAAAGCGGAGGAATAACCGCTGCAAGTAGCGCAATGGCCATAATAATCGGCGTATAAATCCGGCTGAAACGGTCGATAAAGCGTTCAATCGGCGCGCGGCGTTCATCGGCTTCTTCGATTAAACGCAGAATGCGGTCAATCGCGCTGTCGCCGGGTTCTGAAATCACCTCAAGCTGGACCAGCCTGTCGACGCTGGTGCTTCCCGCCGGGACTTTTTCATCTTGCTGACGTTCGACCGGAATGGATTCGCCGGTTAATGCACTTTCATCGAAGCTGGCGAAAGGGGTTAACAATCGGCCATCTGCGGGTAAACGCCCACCGGCAGCCACTTCGATGACATCGCCCGGGCGCAGGTCGGCAAGGGCTATGGTTTCGCGCTCGCCGTTACGAATACGTGTGGCAACTTCGGGTTTGAGTGCCATCAATGCGCTTACGCTACGGCGGGCACGATTGGCTGCGTAAGATTCCAGACGCTCGCCAATTAAAAACAGCAACAGCACCATCGCGGCTTCGGCTGTGGCACCAATGAACAGTGCGCCAACGGCTGCAACGCTCATCAATGTTTCAATGGCAAACCAGTTACCGCTGCGCATCAAACGAACAGCCTGACGGGCTATCGGCCACAGGCCAACCAGCGTGGTGGCGATAAACGCCATGCTGCCGAATGGATGGTTAAACTGCTCAAGACCCCAGCTCAGGGCCATCATGATTATCAGTAAAATGAGCGGTAAGTTTTCGCTTAGGCTGGATGTTTTCGGCGCTGGTGCCGTGGCGCTTCTCAGATTGTATCCGGCAGCTTTAACGGCTTTTTCGACATCCTCGCGAATATCGTTATCGGCAGTGACCAGCAATTTTTGTGTGGCGAACAGCACCTGAACACGCTGGACATCAGCAAGCTGTTTCACTGCATTTTCAACTTTGCGTGCGCAGGCCGCGCAATCCATACCGTCAACCAGCCAGCTATAGCGCTCGCCGGTGTCAGGAACGTTTTCAGTCTCAGGCGTTAAAACGTCGTCACTGCAACAATCATTATTACCGCAGGAGTCAGCCTTGGCTGGCAACGGGCTTAGTTTGGCTTTAGCAAACTGGGGTGGTTTTGGGGAGTTGAGCATGTGCCCTCCTGGGTAATGATAACTTTCTCATTACCTATCTTACTCTCTGGAGTTGACTCCAGAGTCAAGAGGGAAGTTTGTGGTGAATGTCGCTTGCGCTAATCCACCCTACAAATGCAGAAGAAACGGTATCCGACATGATACCCCGTTAGTTTTGTAGGTCGGATTAGCGCAAGCGACATCCGACACTATTTGCTATCAGATATACAACGCGCGAACAATCATAAAGTGCCCGGCAAAATAGCAGGCGGCAGCGATGGCGCTGTCCCCCGTAAAGCGGCGACGGTAATGGCTACCCAACCAGACAATATTACCTAACAGCAGCAGCATTGCGCCGACAAAGGCCGAGAAACTTGGGCGCGTCGGCAGGTAGAAATAAAGCTCACCGGCAAGCCAGACCATCACCAGCGTTATGCCAATAAAGGTCAGAATCGGCCAGCGGAAAGTGTCGAGGCGCGTCCAGATTACGGCGGTCAGTAACGCGCCAACCACCAAAAGAATCAGCGGTAAAGGCCAGAAGAAACTAAACGTCATCTGGCTGGCAAAATAGAGCGTGTAGAGCAAATGCGACAGGAAAAATGCGCCGATGGCGTATAGCATGCGCTGAGTTGGCAGAAGCGTGAGTGCGTCACCGAGCAGTGTTGCCAGCAAACCCGCCACAATCAAATAACCCGTCGCGTTAAACATGGGCGCTTGCCAGGCCAGCAGTAATAAAAGCAGAAGAGTGACGGGCTTGAAGACCCAGCGTTGCCAGGTTGGCCCACGATAAGAGGCGTCAACGTAGAGCCATCCGGAAAAGAATACGGCGATAAATGACCAAAGCATGGCGTGTCCCTTTTCTATTAGTTAATCTGCTGCGGACTCCGGAAATACGGAGCCTCGTTTCAGTCTAGTGGTCAACAGAGCCTGATGACAACGTCCTGAACGGCAGGGTATTCTTAAAAGTGCCTGACAAATCGAGATAAATCTATGAGTAAAATGCCACTTTTCTTCATTGCCGTCGTTGCGATAATCGTCGTGGCAGCGTCGTTTCGCTTTGTGCAGCAACGTCGTCAGAATGCCGAAAATGATGCAGCACCGGTGATGCAAAGAAGCGTGCTGGTGGCGACAAAGCGTGAAACTCCAACGACGGAACGTCGATCACGACAACGCCAGGTCACTCCCGTCGAAGATACGATGCGCTATGAGGTTTGGTTTCGGCCACAAAGTGGCGGGCTGGAGCTGAAAATGCGGCTGACGGCTGAGCAATATCACTCAATGAGTGTTGGGGATAAAGGGATGTTGCAGTACAAGGGGACGCGCTTTGTCGGCTTCATCCCCGAGTAATCTTATTTGCCCTGACGCAGTTTTTTCTGCCAGACCAGCAGTTCAAATACCCCAAAGATAAAAATCTTAATCTGCTGAGAACGGCTCAACGGTGGGCTATCTTTCGGTTGGGTCGATTTCAGCAACGCAAGCTGCATTCCATGCATCAACACGGTGAAGATCAGTGCCACGTTAATGAAGATATTCAGCGGACGCGGAAACGGCTGGAAAATATTCAGTAACAAAAATGCCCACACGCCGAGCATCAGCAAACGGCCTATATTAATCAGCATTGTGTAGCTCCTTAAATTTCACGGCTAAATAAGCGGTAAGCGACCTGGCCTGCAACTTTTTCACGATGCAGCGACCAGCTTGCCGGTACCGCAGGCATTCCATTTTCAACTTCGCTTTCGACGTAAATCAGTGCTTCATCTGCCAGCCAACCGTTGCTTTCCAGCAGTGCCAGTGTCTCGTCCAACAACCCTTTACGGAATGGCGGATCAACAAACACAATGGTGTGCGGTTCGCCAGGTTGTGCCAGGAAATTCAGCGTGTTGGCATTCACCACTTGAGCATTGGTCGCTTTCAGGGTGACGAGATTTTTTTGCAACTGCTGCGAGACGTTGCGATCCATCTCCAACAACGTGGCGCGGGCTGCATAACGTGACAAGGCTTCAAGCCCCAGAGCACCACTTCCTGCAAAGCAATCCAGCACAGTTGCATCGACCATTGAGGGAGCCAGCCAGTTAAACAAGGTTTCACGAACCCTGTCTGTGGTAGGACGCAGGCCTGGGCTGTCAGGAACAGGCAGTTTACGGCCGCGCCATTGGCCACCAATAATACGAATCTGGCCGGTGCCAGTAGATTGCGGTTTTTTCATGAGACTCACTGCGATGCAATTTCTTGCCGCCTAGTGTAACGGTGTGTGTAAAGCGGGGAAAGTGATAGACTAACGTATTCATTCGATAATTATTTTCAGTGCCCGTGGCAAGCTCAATCGGGCCTGTGCCATGAATTAACAGCGAGGAGTGTGTTCGCAAATGGCGAAAGAGAAAAAACGTGGCTTTTTTTCATGGCTAGGCTTTGGCCAGAAAGAGCAGGCTTCTGAACAAGAATCAGAACAAAAATTAGCAGAAGAACAACCAGTTGCGGAAGATGTTGTTGAGCAAGCTGTTGTTGCTCAACAGCCGGAGACTGCGGCAGAAACGGTAGAGCCAGAAGCTGAACCTGTTGCGCTTGAAAAGCGTGCCGAGCCTGAAGCCTTCGCAGACGACATCGTAGAAGTGAGTGAAAAACTCGCTGAAAGCGAAGCAGTAGTTGAACCAGAAATTATTCCAGAGCCGGCACCAGAGCCAGAAGTCACCGCGCAAGGTGCCGTTGAACACGAAGAATTGCCTCTCCCTGAAGATGTCATCGCAGAAGATGTACAGCAACCAGAAGAATGGCAGCCAGAACAAGAACCTGTCGTCGCCGAAATTGAGACTGAAACGGTTATTGAACCCGAAGAAGTCGCTGTTGCTCCGGTTGAAGAAACTGCTGTTAAAGAAGAAATTGTTGAAGACGTTGCAGTCGAAGAAGTGATTGCTGAAGACGTTCCTGTTGCAGCCGCAGCCGTTGAAGAAACGCAGGAAGAGCTGGAACCTGAAGACGTCGTCGAAGAAACTCAAGCCGAAGAAATTCAGCAAGAACAAGAGAAACCCACCAAAGAAGGTTTCTTTGCGCGCCTGAAACGCAGCTTAATTAAGACTAAACAAAATCTCGGTTCCGGATTTATCAGTCTTTTCCGCGGCAAGAAAATCGATGATGATCTCTTTGAGGAGCTGGAAGAGCAGCTGCTTATTGCGGATGTGGGTGTCGAAACAACGCGTAAAATCATCACTAATCTGACAGAAGGCGCAAGCCGTAAAGACTTGCGTGATGCGGAAGCGTTGTACGGTCTGCTGAAAGAAGAGATGGGCGAGATTCTGGCGAAAGTAGATGAGCCACTGAAAGTTGAAGGTAAAACACCGTTCGTCATCTTGATGGTTGGCGTTAATGGCGTGGGTAAAACCACGACCATCGGCAAACTGGCTCGTCAGTTCCAGCAAGAAGGTAAATCTGTGATGCTGGCTGCGGGTGATACATTTCGAGCCGCTGCAGTAGAACAATTGCAGGTGTGGGGCCAGCGCAACAATATTCCGGTTGTGGCTCAGCATACCGGTGCGGATTCAGCGTCGGTGATTTTCGATGCTATTCAGGCGGCAAAAGCGCGCAATGTCGACGTTCTTCTGGCTGATACCGCAGGGCGTTTGCAAAACAAAGCGCATCTGATGGAAGAGTTGAAGAAAATCGTCCGTGTTATGAAAAAACTGGACGAAGATGCGCCGCATGAGATTATGCTCACCCTTGATGCCAGCACTGGGCAGAATGCGATTAGCCAGGCTAAATTGTTCCATGAAGCCGTTGGATTGACAGGCATTACGCTAACCAAACTGGATGGTACAGCCAAAGGCGGCGTG
>DASXXQ010000033.1:0-7189 GCA_036502985.1 Buttiauxella sp. | reverse complement strand
TTCTATTTCAAGGATTGTCCGCACCATGTTTTCGGGATTGTTAATTATTTTAGTGCCGCTGATCGTCGGTTATCTCATTCCTCTCAAACAAACCAGTCTGTTAAAGCTCATTAATCGCCTTTTGAGCTGGATTGTGTATGTGATTTTGTTTTTTATGGGGATCAGCCTCGCTTTTCTCGACAACCTGGCAAGTAACCTGCTGGCGATATTTCATTACGCGGCGGTCACCGTTTTGGTTCTGCTACTGTGTAATGCGGCAGCGCTGCTTTGGCTCGAGCGCTCCATGCCGTGGCGGCACAACCACGAGCAAGAAAAACTACCTTCACGAATTGCAATGGCACTGGAATCGCTAAAACTGTGCGGCGTGGTAGTCGGTGGTTTCCTGGTCGGACTGACGGGGTTACCAATATTGCAACACGCAACCGACGCCAGCGAATACACACTGATCTTCTTGCTATTACTGGTCGGTATTCAGTTACGAAATAGCGGCATGACGCTAAAGCAGATTGTGCTTAACCGCCGTGGCATGATTGTCGCCGTGGTGGTCGCCCTCAGTTCTCTGGCGGGGGGGGTTATCAATGCATTTATTCTCGACCTGCCAATTAAAACTGGGCTGGCTATGGCATCTGGCTTCGGCTGGTATTCGCTTTCCGGTATTTTGATGACCGAATCCTACGGACCGGTAATTGGTAGCGCCTCGTTCTTCAACGATCTGGCGCGCGAGCTGGTTGCTATCATGTTGATTCCAGGTCTGGTGCGCCGCAGCCGCTCAACAGCACTTGGATTGTCTGGTGCAACATCAATGGACTTTACACTGCCGGTATTACAACGCAGCGGTGGGCTGGAAATTGTGCCAGCAGCGATTGTCCACGGCTTTATCCTTAGCTTGCTGACACCTCTGCTAATGGCATTTTTCGCCTCCTGATACCCCGTTGGCGGTAGGTTCCTGCCGCCAAAATTGCGCTAAATCAATCTCCATCTAAGTTGCATAAAATATCTCTTTTCCCTGTGTCGCACTGAGCATAATCTTAAACATGTATATCAAATATAACTTTAAAAGGTACGATCATGTTTTGTGTGCAATGTGAACAAACAATCCGCACCCCAGCGGGCAACGGCTGCTCTTACGCGCAGGGCATGTGCGGTAAAACGGCTGAAACGTCAGATCTACAAGACCTATTGATCGCCACGCTACAAGGTTTATCCGCCTGGGCACTGGCTGCACGTGAAGTGGGTATCATCGATCATGAGATTGATAACTTTGCACCGCGTGCCTTTTTCTCAACCCTGACCAACGTTAACTTCGATTCCCCACGCATTGTCGGTTACGCGCAAGAAGCCATCATGCTGCGCGAAGCGCTGAAATCTCGCAGCCTTGGAATTGACCCCAACATCACCGTTACCCATCCAATGGCGGAACTACAATTAGTCAGCAACGATTTAGGTGACCTGCAACGCCAGGCGTCTGAATTCGCGCCAAACCGCGATAAAGCAGAAATTGGTGAAGACATTCTTGGCCTGCGTTTACTGTGCCTGTATGGCCTGAAAGGTGCCGCTGCGTATATGGAACACGCCCACGTGCTCGGCCAGTACGACAACAACATCTATGCGCAATACCATAAAATTATGGCGTGGCTTGGCACCTGGCCTGCGGACATGGGCGCACTGCTTGAGTGCTCCATGGAAATCGGCCAGATGAACTTCAAAGTGATGAGCATTCTGGATTTGGGCGAAACAGAAAAATACGGCCACCCAACGCCAACGCAGGTAAACGTTCGCCCTGTCGCAGGCAAATGTATTTTGATTTCCGGCCATGACCTGAAAGATTTGTACAACTTGCTGGAGCAAACTGAAGGCACAGGCGTCAACGTCTTTACCCACGGCGAAATGTTGCCAGCACACGGCTACCCGGAACTGCGCAAGTTCAAACATCTGGTCGGTAACTACGGCAGCGGCTGGCAAAATCAGCAGAGCGAATTCGCCCGCTTCCCAGGCCCTATAGTGATGACATCAAACTGCATTATTAACCCGGAAGTTGGCTCCTATACTGACCGCATCTGGACACGCAGCATTGTCGGCTGGCCAGGCGTTAGCCATCTCGAAGGTGATGACTTCACCTCCGTCATTACTCAGGCGCAGCAAATGGCGGGTTTCCCGTACAGCGAAATCGAACACCTGATTACGGTCGGTTTTGGTCGCCAGACTTTACTGGGTGCAGCCGATACGCTGATTGACCTGGTAAGCCGTGAAAAATTGCGCCATATCTTCCTGGTTGGCGGTTGTGATGGCGAACGTGGCGAACGCAGCTACTTCACCGACTTCGCGACCAGCGTGCCTAAAGATTGCCTGATCCTGACACTTGCCTGTGGTAAATATCGCTTCAATAAACTGGACTTCGGCGATATTGAAGGCCTGCCGCGTCTGGTCGATGCTGGCCAGTGTAATGATGCGTACTCTGCCATTATCCTTGCGGTAACACTTGCTGAAAAACTGGGTTGTGGCGTGAATGATCTTCCGCTTAGCCTGGTACTTTCCTGGTTTGAGCAAAAAGCGATTGTTATCCTGCTGACCCTGCTGTCGTTGGGTGTGACAAATATTGTCACTGGCCCTACCGCACCAGGTTTCCTGACGCCGAATCTGCTGGCTGTTCTCAACGAGAAATTTGGTCTGCGTGCCATCACTACCGTTGAGCAAGATATTGAACAGTTGATGAGCGCATAAGGAGAAGCCATGACTATGCCAACGCCGCTGTGCCCGTATCGTATGCAGGTGCATCACATTCACCAGGAAACACCTGACGTCTGGACGTTATCGCTGATTAATCACGATTTCTATCCTTACAAAGCCGGGCAGTACGCACTGGTGAGCATTCGTAACAGTGATGAAACGCTGCGTGCGTACACCATTTCTTCCACGCCAGGCCTCAGCCCATTCGTGACACTGACGGTCCGTCGTATTGAAAATGGCGTTGGTTCAGCATGGCTAACCCACGATGTGAAAGTTGGCGACTATCTGTGGCTATCTGAAGGTCAGGGTGAATTTAGCTGTGAAAATCTGACGTCTGACCGCTATCTGCTGATGGCGGCAGGTTGTGGCGTAACACCGATTATGGCGATGCGCCGCTGGCTGGCAAAACATCGCCCGCAGGCAGACGTGCAGGTTATTTATAACGTTCGTTCACCTGAAGATGTCATCTTCGCGCAGGAATGGCGCAACTACCCTGTGACGCTGATTGCTGAGAATAATGCGACGCATGGTTTTATCGCCGGACGTCTAACGCGTGAAATTCTTGCGGCCGTACCGGATATCGCTTCACGAACCGTCATGACCTGCGGCCCTGCGCCGTATATGGAACTGGTCGAGAAAGAAGTTAACGCACTGGGTGTGAGCGAGTTTTACTCTGAAAAATTCTTCACCCCTGTCGCGGCCCCCGTACAAAGCGGTTTGAAATTCACCACGTTAAAACCAATGCGCGAATTCTACGCGCCTGTCGGCAGCACGTTGTTGGCGGCGATGGAAAGCAACAACGTTCCGGTGAACGCAGCTTGTCGTGCTGGTGTGTGCGGCAGTTGCAAAACCAAAATCGAATCCGGTGATTACACGGTAAACAGCACCATGACCCTGAGCGAGACAGAAATCGCAAACGGCTATGTGCTGGCTTGTTCATGCCATCCGCAAAGCGATTTAGTGTTAGCGTAACGATGACCATGCCAGACAACAAAGGCGCTGTGATAGCGCCTTTGTTTTTTTTAACGCCAGGCTGAGTTTCCAGCCAGGGAATAACGCCCCGCACCAGAAAACATCACTGCAATGGCCCCGAGGAAGAAATAAACCAGGCTTTCAATCGCCCAGGCCCCGGTTTTATCAAGCATAAACGTCTTATCCGTTCCCACCAGCAACCACGCAACGACCATGGTAAACGCCAGTACGAGTGCCGCAGGGCGCGTCAACACGCCAAGAATCACCAGACAAGGCGCAACAACTTCCCCGATCAAAACGCCATAGGCGATAAACTCAGGCAACCCGTGGGAAGCCAGAATGCCTTTAATCGGCCCAACCCCGTCGAACAACTTATGCAAGCCATGAAAAAGCATTAACCCGCCAATGGCCAGACGCAGGATCAACTTGCCCAAATCATCCTTTGCCAGCGCACCATTTACTGCATTTAACAATTTATTAACCATTTGAAATGCAACCCTTCCTTAGTGAAAACAGGAACAATTTACACTTAATATTTTGTTACAGATACCCCTTTATTCAGGAGGGTCTTACCCGGTTAATTCAGAGAGTTCGGCTACGCTTATAAGTTCGATCATCGTGTGACAAGGAGAACCAATGAAACAGAACGTAGCCGCCTATCTGGCAAAAACGCTTGAAAGCGCGGGGGTGAAACGAATCTGGGGTGTCACTGGCGATTCCCTCAACGGGCTGAGCGACAGCCTGAACCGTATGGGCACTATTCAATGGATGCCGACGCGCCATGAAGAAGTCGCCGCATTTGCCGCAGGGGCGGAAGCGCATCTTTCTGGTGAACTGGCGGTGTGCGCAGGTTCATGTGGGCCTGGTAACCTCCATTTAATAAATGGCCTGTTCGATTGCCATCGCAACCGTGTTCCAGTGCTAGCGATTGCCGCACACATTCCCTCCAGTGAAATTGGCAGCGGCTATTTCCAGGAAACGCATCCAGAGGAGTTATTCCGCGAATGCAGCCACTACTGTGAACTGGTGTCATCCCCGGAACAAATTCCGCAGGTACTGGCAATTGCCATGCGCAAAGCTGTGCTCAATCGTGGTGTCTCGGTCGTCGTACTGCCGGGTGATGTGGCGCTAAAACCCGCACCAGAAAACGCCAGTACGCACTGGTACCCTGCTCCTCAACCCATTGTCGTGCCACCACAAGAGGAACTGAAAAAACTGGCTCAGTTGCTGCGATACCACGACAACATTGCCCTGATGTGCGGTAGCGGGTGCGCGGGTGCGCATGAAGAACTGGTACGCTTCGCCGCCACGCTAAAAGCGCCGATTGTTCACGCGCTGCGCGGTAAAGAGCACGTCGAGTACGATAACCCTTATGACGTTGGCATGACGGGCCTGATTGGTTTCTCGTCCGGGTTCCACACTATGATGAACGCTGACACGCTGATTCTGCTGGGTACTCAATTCCCCTACCGCGCCTTCTATCCAACGGATGCAAAAATCATTCAAATTGATATCAATCCTGGCAGCATCGGCGCGCACAGCAAAGTGGATATGGCGCTGGTCGGGGATATTAAAGCCACACTTGCGGCATTGATTCCGCTTCTGGAAGAAAAAACCGACCGTAGCTTCCTAGATAAAGCACTCGATAATTACCGTGAAGCGCGTGAAGGCCTGGACGAACTGGCTCAACCTGGCGATGGCAAAGTTATCCATCCGCAATATGTAGCACAGCAAATCAGTCAATATGCTGATGACGACGCCATTTTCACCTGCGACGTCGGCACGCCAACCGTTTGGGCTGCGCGCTATCTGAAAATGAACGGCAAACGCAGGCTGATCGGCTCCTTCACCCATGGTTCAATGGCCAACGCCATGCCACAAGCGCTGGGCGCAAAAGCAACCGCACCAGACAGGCAGGTTATCGCCATGTGCGGCGATGGTGGTTTCAGCATGCTAATGGGAGATTTTCTTTCAGTGGTGCAAATGAAGCTGCCAATCAAAATCGTGGTGTTTAACAACAGCGTGCTCGGTTTTGTGGCTATGGAAATGAAAGCCGGTGGCTACCTGACAGACGGCACAGAACTACACGATACCAACTTTGCCAATATTGCCACCGCCTGCGGTATCACCGGTATTCGCGTTGAAAAGGCGGCGGATCTGGATAGTGCCCTGCAACGCGCTCTGAGCATTGATGGCCCGGTGCTGGTTGACGTCGTCGTCGCGAAAGAAGAGTTAGCAATCCCCCCGCAAATCAAACTGGAACAAGCCAAAGGGTTTAGTCTCTATATGCTGCGCGCCATCATCAGCGGGCGCGGCGATGAAGTTATCGAACTGGCGAAAACCAACTGGTTCCGGTAAAACAGAGGTTTATTGTGGATAATAATAAGGACCCACCGTGATTGATTTGCGCAGCGACACAGTTACCCGCCCGAGCGACGAAATGCTTAAACGTATGATGGCCGCACCAACCGGTGATGACGTATACGGTGATGACCCTACGGTTAATGAATTGCAAGAGTACGCGGCCAAAATCAGTGGCAAAGAAGCGGCGCTATTTCTGCCTACCGGCACTCAGGCAAACCTGGTGGCGCTGTTAAGCCATTGCGAACGAGGCGAAGAATATATTGTTGGGCAGCTTGCCCACAATTATCTCTATGAAGCCGGTGGTGCTGCGGTATTAGGCAGTATTCAACCGCAGCCGATTGATGCCAATCCTGACGGTTCTCTGCCGCTTGATAAAGTGGCCGCGAAAATCAAACCTGACGATATCCACTTTGCGCGCACCAAATTACTTAGCCTCGAAAATACCCATAACGGTAAAGTCTTACCGCGCGAGTATCTTAAACAAGCCTGGGAATTTAGCCGCAACCACAATCTGGCTCTGCACGTTGACGGTGCCCGTATTTTCAACGCCGTGGTGGCATATGGCTGCACGCTCGAAGAAGTAGTGCGTTATTGCGATACCTTCACGATTTGTCTCTCAAAAGGGCTGGGAACGCCTGTCGGTTCGCTGTTAGTCGGCAGCCGGGAATACATCAAGCGCGCCACACGCTGGCGCAAAATGGTCGGCGGTGGCATGCGTCAGGCTGGTATTCTGGCGGCAGCGGGTTTATACGCGCTTGAGAATAACGTGCAGCGCCTGCAAACCGACCATGACAACGCGCATTGGCTGGCTGGCGAATTACGCGAAATCGGTGTCGATGTCACGCGCCAGGATACCAATATGGTGTTTGTTCGCCTTCCAATTGAGCAAGCTGAAAGTTTCGGAAACTTCATGAAAGAGCGTGGCATTTTACTCAGTGCCGGGCCAATCACGCGTTTGGTGACTCACCTTGACGTGAGCCGCCAACAGCTGGCAGAAGTGGTTTCTCATTGGCAGGCATTTTTACAGCGCTAAGCTGAGGATCAGGGAAGATGACACAGCCACAAAACATTTTGGTGCTCGGTGCAAGCGGCTATATTGGGCAACATCTGGTGCCTGAACTTGCAC
>DASXXQ010000032.1:0-24122 GCA_036502985.1 Buttiauxella sp. | reverse complement strand
AGTCCTGGTAAAGTCTGGCGGCTTGTCTTAGGGCAAGCCGCAAGGCATTGAGGAGAAGCTCATGGCCGGCGCAAAAGAGATACGTAGTAAGATCGCAAGCGTCCAGAACACGCAGAAGATCACCAAAGCAATGGAAATGGTCGCCGCGTCCAAAATGCGTAAATCGCAGGAACGCATGGCAGCTAGCCGTCCTTACGCAGACACCATGCGTAAAGTGATTGGTCACCTTGCTCTGGGTAATCTTGAATACAAACACCCATACCTGGATGAACGCGAAGTTAAACGCGTGGGCTACCTGGTGGTGTCCACTGACCGTGGTCTGTGCGGTGGCTTGAACACTAACCTGTTCAAAAAACTGCTGGCTGACATGAAAGGGTGGTCCGATAAAGGCGTTCAAAGCGAAATCGCAATGATCGGCTCTAAGGGCGTTTCTTTCTTCAACTCTGTAGGCGGCAATATTGTTGCTCAGGTGACTGGTATGGGTGATAACCCTTCCCTGTCCGAGTTGATTGGCCCGGTGAAAGTGATGTTGCAGGCCTACGATGAAGGCCGTCTGGACAAGCTGTATGTTGTCAGCAACAAATTTATTAACACAATGTCTCAGGTTCCTACCCTCACCCAACTGCTGCCTTTACCGCCAGCAGAAGACGGCGAGTTGAAGAAGAAATCCTGGGATTATCTGTATGAACCTGATCCTAAAGCGCTGCTGGACACCTTGTTGCGCCGTTATGTGGAGTCTCAGGTTTATCAGGGCGTCGTAGAAAACCTGGCCAGCGAGCAGGCCGCACGTATGGTGGCGATGAAAGCCGCTACCGACAATGGCGGCAGCCTGATTAAAGAGCTGCAGTTGGTTTACAACAAAGCTCGTCAGGCCAGCATTACTCAGGAACTCACCGAAATCGTCGGTGGCGCTTCCGCGGTATAACCAGGTTTACGTATTTAGAGGATTCGAGATGGCTACTGGAAAGATTATCCAGGTAATCGGCGCCGTGGTGGACGTCGAGTTCCCTCAGGATGCCGTACCAAAAGTGTACGACGCTCTTGAGGTTACAAATGGTAAGGACCGTCTGGTGCTGGAAGTTCAGCAACAGTTAGGTGGTGGCGTAGTTCGTACTATCGCCATGGGTACTTCTGATGGTTTGCGTCGTGGTCTGGAAGTTACTAACCTCGATCACCCAATTGAAGTGCCGGTAGGTAAAGCAACTCTGGGCCGTATCATGAACGTCCTGGGTGAGCCTATCGACATGAAAGGCGATATTGGCGAAGAAGAGCGTTGGGCTATTCACCGCGCAGCTCCAAGCTACGAAGAATTGTCTAGCTCCCAGGACCTGCTGGAAACCGGCATCAAAGTAATGGACCTGATTTGCCCGTTCGCTAAGGGCGGTAAAGTCGGTCTGTTCGGTGGTGCGGGTGTTGGTAAAACTGTAAACATGATGGAGCTTATTCGTAACATCGCGATCGAGCACTCCGGTTACTCTGTGTTTGCAGGCGTGGGTGAGCGTACTCGTGAGGGTAACGACTTCTACCACGAAATGACCGACTCCAACGTTCTGGACAAAGTTTCACTGGTTTATGGCCAGATGAACGAGCCACCAGGTAACCGTCTGCGCGTTGCGTTGACCGGTCTGACCATGGCTGAGAAGTTCCGTGACGAAGGTCGTGACGTTCTGCTGTTCGTTGATAACATTTACCGTTATACCCTGGCCGGTACAGAAGTATCTGCACTGCTGGGTCGTATGCCATCTGCGGTAGGTTACCAGCCAACTCTGGCAGAAGAGATGGGTGTTTTGCAGGAGCGTATTACCTCCACCAAAACCGGCTCAATCACTTCTGTTCAAGCGGTATACGTACCTGCGGATGACTTGACTGACCCATCTCCAGCAACCACCTTTGCGCACTTGGATGCAACCGTGGTACTGAGCCGTAACATCGCGTCTCTGGGTATCTACCCTGCGGTAGATCCACTGGACTCCACCAGCCGTCAGTTAGATCCACTGGTTGTTGGTCAGGAACACTACGACACCGCGCGTGGCGTGCAGTCTATTCTGCAACGTTACCAGGAACTGAAAGACATCATCGCCATTCTTGGTATGGATGAGCTTTCTGAAGAAGATAAGTTGGTTGTAGCTCGTGCGCGTAAGATCCAGCGCTTCCTGTCTCAGCCATTCTTCGTAGCAGAAGTCTTTACCGGTTCTCCGGGCAAGTTCGTATCGCTGAAAGATACTATCCGTGGCTTTAAAGGCATCATGGACGGCGAATATGACCATCTGCCAGAGCAGGCGTTCTACATGGTTGGTACTATCGACGAAGCCGTTGAGAAAGCTAAAAAACTTTAACGCCTTAATCGGAGGGTGACATGGCAATGACTTATCACCTGGACGTCGTCAGCGCGGAGAGCCAAATGTTCTCCGGACTGGTCGAGAAGATCCAGGTAACGGGTAGCGAAGGTGAGCTGGGTATTTACCCAGGCCACGCCCCGCTGCTCACCGCCATTAAGCCTGGTATGATCCGCATCGTTAAACAGCACGGACATGAAGAGTATATCTACCTGTCTGGTGGTGTGATGGAAGTGCAGCCTGGCACGGTAACCGTGCTGGCCGATACCGCAATTCGTGGTCAGGATCTCGACGAAGCTCGAGCCCTGGAAGCGAAGCGTAAAGCGGAAGAGCGCATCCATAGCTCCCACGGTGATGTGGACTACGCTCAGGCTTCTGCTGAACTGGCTAAAGCGATCGCGAAACTTCGTGTTATCGAGTTGACCAGAAAAGCGATGTAACTACCTGCTTGAAAAGACAAATGCCAGCCAGGTTTACCTGACTGGCATTTTTTTCGCTTGAACGTTTTTATTGTTTAGTCAGAAACTCACCGGTTTTAAACGAACCATCTGCATTACGTTGCAAGGGTTCTGGTAAGGTTAAGGACTGATAATCCGCAACACTCAGTTGTTTCCCATCGCTGTTCTGCGTTAAGCCATCCCGGATGAAATAGTTACTGCTATCCGCATGCCCGGAAATTGCATCATCATATTTCCCTTCAGAACTGCGCAGTGAAATGTTATCCGTGAACTTACCTTGCGTTTCTGCGCTGCCATACGGGCTTGGGCGGAAGATATAGTTAAAGCGTTGATTATCTACAGCAACGTTGTTCGCAACAATCAGTGCACCGGGGTTAAAGTTATCGGTAAAACCATCGAGATGGTTACCAATTGCGATGCTGTTATGGATTTCATGCGCAACAGGTTGCCCTTCCCCGCCTAGCTTGAAGCCGTTGCTGGTGTTGTTGCGAGCAATTGAATTCTCGATCACCACAACCCCATTCGCGCCATCTTCAATCTTGTTAAACAGATCGAAGCCATCGTCAATGTTGTCATGTGCGTAACAACCTTCCAGGCGGTTACCGTCACCAATACGCATCTTCACAGCAAATCCATCAGCATTGATTTTACCGGGGTCTTCATTACTGAACGATTCGGAGTTAACGACTCTGTTATGGCTTGCCCACAAAGGGCGGCCAACATCAGCAGGCGATGAAATCTGGATACCCGTGTCATCATTTTTATAGGAAACTACGTCTTCGATAAGATTGTTGCTCCCTTGCACGCGCAGGCTCTTATCGGTCACTTCAATGCCTTTAATGTGCCAGTAGTTACCATCAAGCAGTAAACCATGGACAACGACTTTGCCATCAGCTTCGAGGGTTTTCAGTTTTCCCTTCAAACCGCTGTCCGCAGTACTAATGGTGGTTAGTGGGTACTCACCATTGTTAAGGATAATTTTGCCGCCAGGTGCAACCAGTGAAACGGCGCTGGCTAAATCCAGCGGGGCAGATTTTGAACCGTCATTGCCTGATACGCCATTCGAGGCAACGTACAGAGTGTCGCCCTGTATGTTTTTGACTTGCTCAACAATGAAGCTCCGGCTGACCGGTGTTTTGTCTTTTCCGCTGCTGGGTGTAAAGGTCACCGTAAAGCTATTTTGCTCATTCACCTGCGTTGGCTGCGAGAACATCTCTCCGGCTTTTACCGATTTTTCCTGACTAATCACGACTTCATCCTGACGTACGGTGAAGTTGCCGTCATAGTTAGCTCGTGCCTGCACAACGTAATTGCTGGTGGTGCTTTTTAGCGCAGAGGCAATTTGCATGACGACTGGCCACGCTTTTGGTACGAAAGGCGCTGAGGCGACAGTCTGTGCGGTACTGGTTTCTAACGATGCATCGCTAACCGTAATTTTGGCATTCCGCGAGGCAAAGAAACCGACGTAATACTGGGTTTTGTCTTGTGTGGTGATGATATCGGCTCGTTCCACATTCTCGGATACCCATGCGTTGCTTCCGGCTGGAGCCCATGACGTCACGAAACCGTCATTGGTGCGCTCGAGCTTCATGCGAAATGTCGGCATTTTGCTTATCTCAACGGCTTCTTGATAGCTTTTACGAGAAATCGTTGAGCCAGTGTTTCCCCACGGTTGGGCGATACCATCACGCGCGATTGCCTGTATCCTGACGCGCGATGCGTCTTTTTTATCCTGAGTCATTATGGCGTTCATCACCATATTGGATGCCGCTGGAAATTCTTCATATCCTTCTTTGAGTGGCTGCTGGCGCGGATGGCCTAAAACATCCCGAACCATTAACCCGGCGCCTTCTTGCGCTGCTGGTTTCGCACCGTTTTCAGGACCAAACTGGTCGACGGTGACGGTTGCCTTTAATACAAAATTCTCACTGGCGGGTAGTGTGGTATAGAAGAATGTTAAGCCGTCATGAGAGTTGGCTATTTTACCGCCACGGCTTTCAATCGTGATGGGTTTAGAAAGATCGGCAGCATCTGTGGTTGCCAGCGTTTTGCCATCAATCGTTAGGTTATTCACACCGATTTTTTCAGGTAGCACATTGGATGAAAAGTTAATATCTGTTGATTGCCCAAATGCAATCGCATGCCAGACGAGGTGTTGTTGGGCGGTCGCCGGTAGCGATAAAGCTGCGCCACAAAGCGTAAGAGCCAGAGGTATTTTTGACGCCATTTTTATTCTCCTTATTAAGGTCGGCGCCATTATGTATAAAAATGAAACATTGTTTCTTTTATGCTTATCACAAAGGGTGGTTTTTAAAACGCAAACTGCCAAATCTGTGGGGTAGCTTTGTTTGCCGATGAAAAGAAGTGTTAATCCACAGAGATATATGGCTTTTATCGTTTCAGATGTACTTTTTCCGTACTTATCCACCTACAATTGAGCGCATAGGCAATCAAAAAGCACAGCCGAAGCCTGTTTTTTAGGCATCGCGTTTTTTGTTGCAAAATATGTAGAATTTTCAACGTGAAATCGTTTTACTTCTCTCACAAATTTAAGTCAGGACGCGTATGTCAAACAGTGCGATGAGCGTGGTTATCCTAGCCGCAGGCAAAGGGACCCGCATGTATTCAGATCTCCCGAAGGTGTTACACACCCTTGCCGGGAAACCGATGATTCAGCATGTTATTGATGCGGCGAATAAATTAGGCGCACAGCGCGTGCATCTGGTTTATGGCCACGGTGGTGATTTGCTGAAGAACACACTCAGTGATAGTTCCCTTAACTGGGTATTACAGGCTGAGCAGCTAGGCACCGGTCATGCGATGCAGCAAGCAGCACCTTTCTTTGCTGACGACGAAGACATTCTGATGCTTTACGGCGACGTGCCGCTCATTTCCGTTGAATCTCTGCAACGTCTGCGTGATGCGAAACCGCAGGGCGGCATTGGTTTACTGACGGTAAAACTTGATGATCCAACCGGTTATGGCCGTATTGCTCGCGAAAATGGCAACGTTGTCGGTATTGTTGAGCATAAAGATGCCACTGAAGAACAGCGCAAAATAGACGAAATTAACACCGGTATTCTGGTGGCGAATGGCGCGGACTTGAAACGTTGGCTGGCTAAACTCGATAACAATAATGCTCAGGGTGAATTCTATATCACCGATATCATCGCGCTGGCGCATCACGAAGGGCGTGAAATCACCGCTGTTCATCCAGACCGACTCAGTGAAGTGGAAGGCGTGAATAACCGCCTGCAACTGTCTCGTCTGGAACGTGTCTATCAAAGTGAACAGGCCGATAAGCTGTTGCTGGCGGGTGTGATGCTGCGCGATCCGGCTCGTTTCGACCTGCGTGGCGCACTGACTCACGGGCGTGATGTTGAAATTGATACTAATGTCATTATTGAAGGCGCTGTGACGTTAGGTCACCGCGTCAAAATTGGCACCGGCTGCGTAATCAAAAACAGCGTGATTGGCGATGATTGTGAAATCAGCCCGTACTCCGTTGTAGAAGATGCAACGCTCGACGCCGCTTGCACCATCGGTCCATTTGCTCGTTTGCGTCCAGGCGCTGAACTGGCAGAAGGCGCACACGTTGGCAACTTCGTAGAAATGAAGAAAGCGCGCCTCGGCAAGGGCTCTAAAGCCGGTCACCTGAGCTACCTCGGTGACGCCGAAATTGGCGACAACGTGAATATCGGTGCTGGCACTATTACCTGTAATTACGACGGTGCGAATAAATTCAAAACTATCATCGGCGATGATGTTTTTGTGGGCTCCGACAGCCAGCTGGTTGCCCCAGTCACCATCGCACGTGGTGCAACAATTGGCGCAGGCACTACAGTTACTCGCAACGTTGCAGAAAATGAATTAGTTCTAAGCCGTGTGAAGCAAACCCATATTCAGGATTGGCAGCGCCCGGTTAAGAAAAAGTAAGTATCTTCCCCCTCTCTTTAGGGAGAGGGTTGGGGTGAAGGTTGTTCTCGAAAATAACCCGCCCCGCAGCAGCACCAAAACTATAACCCCACTCTCTACAAGGCTCGGGGCCCGGGCAACCGGGAACATACAGGTCAGCGACAACACATGGCATAACGCCATTATCAGGAATCTAATCTTATGTGTGGAATTGTTGGCGCGGTCGCGCAACGTGATATCGCTGAAATCCTTCTGGAAGGATTACGTCGTCTGGAATACCGCGGCTATGACTCTGCGGGTTTGGCAGTTGTTGACGAAAAAGGTCACATGACCCGTCTGCGCCGTCTGGGTAAAGTCAATAAATTAGCTGAAGCAGCCGCAGAAACTGCGTTGCATGGTGGCACCGGTATTGCTCACACTCGTTGGGCAACTCATGGCGAACCATCAGAAGTTAACGCTCACCCACATGTTTCCGACCATATTGTGGTTGTGCACAACGGCATTATCGAAAACTACGAACCGCTGCGCGAATCGCTACAGGGCCGTGGTTACACATTCGTTTCACAGACAGATACTGAAGTAATTGCTCATCTTGTTCATTGGGAACTGGAGCAAGGCGGTTCTTTGCGTGAAGCGGTACTGCGTACGATTCCTCAGCTGCGCGGTGCGTACGGCACCGTTATCATGGACACCCGCAATCCGGATGTTCTGCTGGCCGCACGTTCAGGTAGCCCGATGGTTATCGGTTTGGGTATGGGCGAGAACTTTATCGCATCCGACCAACTGGCATTGTTGCCGGTAACGCGTCGCTTCATCTTCCTGGAAGAAGGTGATATCGCTGAAGTGACTCGCCGTTCCGTTACCGTATTTGATACCAAAGGTGAGCAGGTTAAACGCCCTGACATCGAATCTAACTTGCAGTATGACGCCGGCGACAAAGGTATTTATCGCCACTACATGCAAAAAGAGATCTACGAGCAGCCGAACGCGATTAAAAATACCCTCACCGGGCGAATTAACCACGGTGAAGTGGACCTGTCTGAGCTTGGGCCGAAAGCCAATGAAATGCTGTCTCAGGTTGAGCACATTCAGATTGTCGCGTGCGGGACTTCCTATAACTCCGGGATGGTTTCACGTTACTGGTTCGAATCACTGGCAGGCGTACCGTGTGACGTAGAAATTGCCTCTGAATTCCGTTACCGCAAATCAGCGGTTCGCCGCAACAGCCTGATGATCACCCTTTCACAATCTGGCGAAACGGCTGATACCCTCGCGGCGCTGCGTTTATCTAAAGAACTGGGTTATTTAGGTTCACTGGCGATTTGTAACGTTCCTGGTTCCTCACTGGTGCGTGAATCCGATTTGGCGCTGATGACCAATGCGGGCACTGAAATTGGCGTGGCTTCTACCAAAGCGTTTACCACTCAGCTTACCGTTTTGCTGATGCTGGTGGCGAAACTGAGCCGCCTGAAAGGTGTAGATGCTTCCGTTGAGCAAGAGATTGTTCATGGTTTACAGGCGCTGCCAAGCCGTATCGAACAGATGCTGTCCCAGGACAAACGTATTGAAGCGTTGGCTGAGGATTTCTCTGATAAGCATCACGCGTTGTTCTTAGGCCGTGGCGATCAGTACCCAATCGCAATGGAAGGCGCGCTGAAGCTTAAAGAGATCTCGTACATTCATGCTGAAGCATATGCCGCAGGTGAGTTGAAACACGGCCCGCTGGCGCTGATTGATGCAGATATGCCGGTTATCGTTGTGGCGCCAAACAACGAACTGCTGGAAAAACTGAAATCGAACATCGAAGAAGTGCGTGCGCGTGGCGGTCATCTTTATGTCTTCGCCGATCAAGATGCCGGTTTTACCAGCAGCGACACCATGCACATCATTGAGATGCCACACGTAGAAGAAGTTATCGCACCTATTTTCTACACAGTGCCGTTGCAGTTGCTGTCTTATCACGTTGCGCTGATAAAAGGCACCGACGTTGATCAGCCGCGTAACCTGGCGAAGTCAGTAACGGTAGAGTAATTTACTGTCATAAATGTGAATAAAAAGCTGCCTTCGGGTAGCTTTTTTTATTTCCACTGAAAATGTTTAATTTATTGAATAATAATACTTTTATCTGTGCGTTCATTTAAAAAATGACGCTGTCATAAAACTGTCATATTTCGTACATTTAACTGTCACCAAACTGTCCTATTTTCTATCCTGCATCCACTAAACAACGATTTACGTTCACCTCTGCAGGAGACATTATGAAAGTTATGCGTACCACTGTCGCAACTGTTGTCGCCGCGACCTTCTCTCTGAGTGCTTTCGGCGCATACGCCGCTGCAAGCCTGACTGGCGCTGGTGCAACCTTCCCTGCGCCGGTGTATGCCAAATGGGCAGATACCTACAATAAATCAACTGGTAACAAAGTGAATTACCAGGGTATCGGCTCCTCCGGTGGCGTGAAACAAATTATCGCAAACACCGTTGATTTCGGCGCATCCGATGCTCCGTTGTCTGATGACAAGCTGCAACAAGAAGGGCTGTTCCAGTTCCCGACTGTTATCGGCGGTGTGGTTTTGGCCGTTAACCTGCCGGGTGTAAAATCCGGTGAGCTGGTGCTCGACGGTAAAACCCTGGGTGACATCTACCTGGGTAAAATCAAGAAATGGGATGATGAAGCTATCGCTAAACTCAACCCAGGTATGAAACTGCCACAACAGAACATCGCAGTTGTGCGTCGTGCTGATGGCTCCGGTACTTCCTTCGTTTTCACCAGCTACCTGGCAAAAGTGAACGAAGAGTGGAAATCTAAAATCGGTTCTGGCTCTACTGTAAATTGGCCGACGGGTCTGGGTGGTAAAGGCAACGACGGTATTGCTGCATTCGTTCAGCGTCTGCCGGGTTCAATTGGTTATGTTGAATATGCTTATGCTAAGCAGAACAACCTGGCTTACACCAAACTGATTTCTGCTGATGGCAAGCCAGTAAGCCCGACGGAAGCAAACTTTGCCAACGCAGCGAAGGGCGCAGACTGGAGCAAATCATTCGCTCAGGATCTGACTAACCAGAAAGGTGATGGTGCGTGGCCAATCACGTCAACAACCTTCATCCTGGTTCATAAAGAGCAGAAAAATCCAGAGCAAGGCGCTGAAGTGCTGAAGTTCTTCGACTGGGCTTATAAAGATGGCGCAAAACAGGCAAGTGACCTTGATTATGCAGCCCTGCCAGACGCGGTGGTTGAGCAAGTTCGTGCGGCCTGGAAAACCAACGTAAAAGACAGTTCCGGTAAAGCGCTGTACTAAGTCTATTTTGACGAAAATGGTGGATGTCGCTTACGCTAATCCACCCTACAATTGCTTTCGTAGGTCGGATTAGCGTAAGCGACATCCGACATTTCGTAAGAAACGTATTTAAACTAAAAGAGTAAGCTATGGCAGTAAGTAAGCCGGTGTTCAAAGCCCCTGGCAAACAAGGTGATGTCATTTTCAGCGCGCTAGTAAAACTGGCTGCGCTGATTGTGCTATTTCTGCTGGGTGGAATTATCATCTCCCTGATTATCTCCTCCTGGCCGAGCATCCAGAAGTTTGGTTTCTCGTTCTTGTGGACCAAAGAGTGGGATGCTCCAAACGACATTTACGGTGCGCTGGTTCCAATTTACGGCACATTGGTGACCTCTTTCATTGCACTGTTAATCGCCGTTCCGGTGAGTTTCGGTATCGCTCTGTTCCTGACGGAGCTTGCACCTAACTGGTTGCGCCGCCCTCTGGGTATTGCCATCGAACTGTTGGCTGCTATCCCAAGTATTGTTTACGGCATGTGGGGCCTGTTCATCTTTGCACCGCTGTTTGCAAAATACTTCCAGGAACCCGTCGGCAACGTGCTTTCTTCAGTACCGATTGTTGGCGAGTTGTTCTCCGGCCCGGCGTTCGGTATCGGTATTCTCGCCGCAGGCGTAATACTGGCAATCATGATCATCCCTTACATTGCGGCGGTCATGCGCGATGTATTCGAACAAACTCCTGTGATGATGAAAGAGTCGGCCTACGGCATCGGCTGTACCACATGGGAAGTTATCTGGCGCATCGTTTTACCGTTTACCCGAAACGGTGTGATTGGTGGTGTGATGCTGGGTCTGGGACGTGCCTTGGGTGAAACCATGGCGGTGACCTTTATTATCGGCAACACCTATCAACTCGACAGCGCCTCGCTGTATATGCCGGGCAACAGTATTACGTCTGCACTGGCGAACGAATTTGCTGAAGCGGAATCCGGCTTGCACACCGCAGCGTTGATGGAACTTGGCCTGATTCTGTTTGTTATCACCTTTATCGTACTGGCAATCTCTAAGTTCATGGTGATGCGTCTGGCGAAGAATGAAGGAGCGCGTTCATGACGACAATGGAAATGCAAAGCCGCGAGGCGCTCGCTGAATCGCGCCGCAAAATGCAGGCCAAGCGCCGGTTCAAAAACCGCATTGCTCTGACACTTTCAATGGGAACAATGGCATTTGGCCTGTTCTGGCTAGTGTGGATCTTGTTCTCAACGGTGACGCGCGGTATCGACGGCATGTCGATTGCACTGTTTACCGAAATGACGCCTCCGCCCAATACAGCGGGTGGTGGTTTAGCGAACGCCCTTGCGGGTAGCGGCCTGTTAATCCTGTGGGCGACCGTATTCGGTACGCCTTTGGGCATCATGGCGGGTATTTACCTGGCCGAGTACGGGCGCAAATCTGCTCTGGCGGAAGTCATTCGTTTTATTAACGACATCCTGTTATCTGCGCCGTCAATTGTGGTGGGTTTATTCGTCTACACCATCGTGGTAGCGAAAATGCAGCACTTCTCTGGCTGGGCCGGGGTTATCGCGCTGGCGCTGTTGCAGGTGCCTATCGTTATTCGTACTACGGAAAACATGCTGAAACTGGTGCCAGACAGCCTGCGTGAAGCGGCTTATGCACTGGGAACGCCAAAGTGGAAAATGATTTCTGCGATTACGTTGAAGGCGTCCGTTTCCGGGATTATTACCGGGGTATTACTGGCGATTGCACGTATCGCGGGTGAAACGGCCCCTCTGCTGTTCACGTCGCTCTCCAACCAATTCTGGAGCACCGACATGATGCAGCCACTGGCTAACTTGCCGGTCACTATTTTCAAATTTGCTATGAGCCCGTTTGCCGAATGGCAACAGTTAGCCTGGGCTGGCGTTCTGATCATTACGCTTTGTGTGCTGCTGCTAAACATTATGGCGCGCGTGATTTTCGCAAAGAGTAAACACGGTTAAATTTTACGGCGCGGCAACAGCGGCGTCGGATGGAGATTAAGAAACAGATGAGTATGGTTGATACAGCCTCAGACAAGATTCAGGTTCGTGATTTGAACTTCTATTACGGCAAGTTCCACGCCCTGAAAAACATCAATCTGGATATCGCTAAGAACCAGGTTACCGCATTCATTGGCCCGTCAGGCTGTGGTAAATCCACCCTGCTGCGTACATTTAACAAAATGTACTCGCTCTACCCTGAGCAGCGTGCCGAAGGTGAGATTTTGCTGGATGGGGAAAACATCCTCACTCAGAACCAGGACATCGCCCTGCTGCGTGCCAAAGTTGGCATGGTGTTCCAGAAGCCGACGCCATTCCCAATGTCGATTTATGACAATATCGCTTTCGGCGTGCGTCTGTTCGAAAAGCTGTCACGCAGCGACATGGATGAGCGTGTGCAGTGGGCATTGACCAAGGCCGCATTGTGGAACGAAACCAAAGATAAATTGCACCAGAGCGGATACAGTCTCTCCGGTGGCCAGCAGCAGCGCCTGTGTATTGCACGCGGCATTGCGATTCGCCCGGAAGTGTTGCTGCTTGATGAGCCATGTTCAGCGCTGGACCCGATCTCTACCGGTCGTATCGAAGAGCTGATTACTGAGCTGAAACAGGATTACACCGTGGTTATCGTTACCCACAACATGCAGCAAGCTGCGCGTTGTTCAGATCACACTGCGTTTATGTACCTGGGTGAACTGATTGAATTTAGCGAAACCGACACGTTGTTTACTACACCTGCGAAGAAGCAGACTGAAGACTATATTACTGGCCGCTACGGCTGATCCGGGAGAATACAATGGATAGCCTCAATCTTAACAAACACATCTCCGGCCAGTTTAATGCCGAGCTGGAATATATCCGCACCCAGGTTATGACTATGGGTGGGCTGGTGGAGCAACAGCTTTCTGATGCTATCACCGCCATGCATAACCAGGATGGCGAGCTGGCAAAGCGCGTCATCGAAGGTGACCAGAAAGTGAATATGATGGAAGTCGCTATCGATGAAGCCTGTGTGCGTATCATCGCTAAGCGTCAGCCAACCGCCAGCGATTTGCGCCTGGTGATGGCAATCATCAAAACGATTTCTGAGCTGGAACGTATTGGTGACGTAGCGGATAAAATCTGCCGCACTGCGCTTGAGAAATTCTCTCAGCAGCATCAGCCACTGTTGGTTAGCCTTGAATCACTGGGTCGCCACACCGTGCAAATGCTGCATGACGTGCTGGATGCGTTCGCGCGTATGGATCTCGATGAAGCGATCCGTATCTATCGCGAAGATAAGAAAGTTGACCAGGAATATGAAGGCATCGTGCGCCAGTTGATGACTTATATGATGGAAGACACGCGCACGATTCCAAGCGTGCTGACCGCGCTGTTCTGTGCGCGTTCTATTGAACGTATTGGCGACCGTTGCCAGAATATCTGCGAGTTTATTTTCTACTTCGTCAAAGGGCAGGACTTCCGTCATGTCGGCGGCGATGAGTTAGATAAACTGCTTGCCGGGAAAGATCCGAAAGAGTGATACGCGATTCAAATAAGTAAAAACGCCAGCATCATGCTGGCGTTTTTATTGGTAGGTAGTCAGGTCAAAAGATTAGCGAACGATAATCCCTAACAAAATCCCTAGCGCACCAAAGTCTGCATCACTGAAGGTGGTGTTAGCAAAGCCGATATCACCCAATACAGGCAACAAGAATACTGGCAGGAAGGTAATCAGCAAACCTTGAGCGAAGGCACCTAAAATTGCCCCACGACGCCCCCCCGTTGCATTACCAAATACCCCTGCTGCGGCACCTACGAAGAAGTGCGGCACCACGCCTGGGATAATCACGGTCATATTCAGCAGATATAGCGCGAACATACCGATTAAACCTGCGGCAAAGCTGCTCAGGAAGCCAACCAATACCGCGTTAGGAGCATAAGGGAAGACGACCGGGCAATCGAGCGCTGGCTTGGCATTCGGCACCAGTTTGTCGGAAATGCCTTTGAACGCAGGGACTATCTCGGCAATTACCATGCGCACACCTTGCAGAATGATGTACACACCCGCCGCGAAGGTAATGGATTGCATGATGGAGAACATGAACCAGTTTTTACCACCGCTCAGCTCTTTCACCACATCCGCACCCGCAAACAAGCACGTGACCAGGAAGATAATGCTCATGGTAAAGGAGATAGCCACCGGCGTGTCGCGCAAGAACAGCAGACTTTTCGGCACGTTCATGTCTTCAGTCGAGTGTTCTTTATTACCGAACTTGCTGCCGATAAAACCGGCCAGAACATAAGATAACGTAGAGAAATGGCCGATGGCGACGTCGTCAGAACCGGTCACTTTCTTCATGTACGGATGCGCAATGGCTGGGAAAAAGACCATTGCCACGCCAACAACCAGAGAGCCGACGGCGATAAGCGTTGCGCCGCTCATACCCGCAGTGGCCAGAATCACCGCTACCATCATCGACATAAATAACGTGTGATGACCGGTCAGGAAGATAAATTTCCACGGTGTGAAACGGGCAATCAGAATGTTGATGACCATCGCGAAGAACATAATCATCGCCATTTCTTTACCGAAGCTTTTCTGCGCAACGGAAACAATGGCTTCATTGTTCGGCACGACGCCCTGAATACCAAAGGCATGCTGGAAAATATTGGCGAAGTCACCCAGTGACGACACCACCAGACCGGCACCTGCACCTAAAATCACAAAACCCATAATGGTTTTGACGGTGCCTTTAATGCATTCGGTTACTGGTTTTTTCTGTGCAATCAGACCTATTAAGGCGATTAAACCGACCAGCACTGCGGGTTCGGAAAGCACATCACTCATCAAAAAACGAAAGAAATCCATATCGACCCCTGCTTACAGTGCGCCTAATTCGGTTAATGCCACGGACAAACGTTCTTTCATGGCTTTCTTATCAATCATGTTTTCCAGAGCGACGATTTTGCCAGCCACAGATTGCGCAACGAGCTGCTCGGCGATGTCTTTGGTGCCGACATAAATATCGCTTGGGGTGCCTTTGGCAGAACCGAGGTCGACATGATCGACATCAGCGCTGACAGAGAGATCTTTTAGAATGCTTTTAATGCTCATTTCCATCATCAGACTGGTGCCTAAACCGTTACCGCAAACCACTGTAATTTTCATAATTGTTCCCCTGGATTAATAGCGCGCAATGACGGACAGAATGTCTTGCGTCGTTTTGGCAGCCAAAATGGCCTGAATGTCTTGTTCGTTATCGAATAATTGGGCGAGCTGAGAAATCGCTTCGATGTGGCTGGTGCTGTCGGTCGCAGCCAACACAATCAGCAATTTCACGGGATCGTTCTCATCGGCATCAAAATTCACCCCTGAAGTGATCAGGGTTAGCGCCAGCGCCAGCTTGTTAGCCCCTTCTTCTGGTCGTGCATGAGGCATCGCAATACCAGGGCCAACCACGTAGTACGGGCCGATGGCTTCATGAGAGCGATAGATGGCATCAACATAACGAGGTTCGATCGACCCATTTTCAATCAATGGGCGACAAGAAATCGCCACGGCTTCACGCCAATCTTTAGCCTGTTCTACGACCTGAACGACCTTTGCATTTAATAGATCTTTTAACATGCGATTGATGACTCCCGATGATAATTAACAGGAGAGTAGATATTTTATGCATTCATTAATGTGATGCTTGTCTCATTTGATAGCGCTACCTGATAGCGCTATCAAGGTTTGTGATAGCGCTATCATTTCTCCGTCGCCATGCTTTGGCTATATCCCGTTCCCGCATATACAATGCGATAGGATATTTGCTACCGTGGGCAGAGATCGGAAAGAACGATGGTGATATAAAAACAATGAAAACAGCTAGTTGTCATTTCCCTGGGAGCCGGGATGGAAAAAACGCGTAAGCGCCGAGGTACCGGGCGAGTCACACTGCAAGAAGTCGCGAACTTTGCGGGTGTTGGAACCATGACCGTTTCCCGGGCGCTCAGAACGCCGGAACAGGTTTCTGACAAGCTGAGGGAGAAGATAGAGCAAGCGGTGGAGGAGTTGGGGTATATCCCTAATCGGACTGCGGGAGCACTGGCTTCCGGGCACAGCGATACCATCGCCGTGCTGATCCCTTCGTTGACCGACAAAGCCAGTTCACGTTTTATGCAGTCATTACAGCAAGTGCTGAATAAAAATGAATTCCAGCTTCTGCTGGGCTGCCATGAGCATAATCAGCATAAAGAAGCTGAAATTCTGATGACGTTGCTGCAAAGCAACCCCGCCGCGTTAGTGATTTTTGGTTCACAGTTGGCGGAAAAGACGTATCAAATACTCGAGCGGATGAACATTCCGACCATCAACGTGGTGGGTTCGCCTTTCAGTCAGGCGCAGATTACCCTTGAGACAGCTTTTTTTGAGGCGGCGCATAAGCTGACCGAACACCTGCTGGATCAAGGCTATAAAAATATCGGTTTTATCGGGGCGCATATGGACAATCGCCTGCAACGTCAGCAACTTAACGGCTGGCATAAAGCGATGCTCAGCCGTTATCAAAACTCTGATCAAGTGATAACCACGCCGGACGTTGCCAGCTTACAGTTTGGTCGTTATGCGTTAGCGGAAATGTTGCTGCGCCAGCCAGAACTGGATGCTGTGATTTGTAGCCATGAAGAAATTGCACTGGGGATGATGTTTGAGTGCCAGCGACGGCTACTGAAAATTCCTGGTAATCTTGCGGTAGCTTGCCTCGATGGTTCAGACAGCTGTGATCAAACGCATCCGACGCTGACGTCTATCCGGATTGATTATAAAAAAATGGGCAAAGAAGCGGGTAAGCTGCTGATTGAGCTGTTGAATAACAACCAGGACGATGAATTAGACGAGTCTCGCGTTGAGCTATTCAATTACCAGATTGAATTACGTCAGAGTACATAAACTCAAAAGGCGGGTAATGATGTCTTACCCGCCCGACATATTAATCGGTGATATTCCAGCCACGCGCGCGCCATAACGCCGGCAACTGGGCTAAGTCAGTAAATGTTGTCACATTAGGATGTTCAATCGGCTTGTTATGCGGGTCGGCGCAAAAATAGAAAACCTCCATGCCTGCGGCAATCCCAGATTGTGCACCAGCCATTGAATCATCCACCAGCACACAGTTTTTGACATCCACACGCATAGCATCGGCGGCATGGAACATTAATGCCGGATCGGGTTTCCACGACTGAATATCGTAGCCGCTAAACAGTTTGTCCGGGAAGCGGTCGAGCATGCCGGTTTTGCCCAAAGAATGCTGCATCTTGCTCACCGGGCCGTTGGAAACGATACACATCGGCACGTTGATTTGTGCAATTAACGCAGTTGCACCTTCAATTTCCACCAGTTCACTCTCGAAGAGTCGTGAAACTTCTGCGCGATAAATGGGTTCCAGCTCTTCTTTTGCCAGGTTCACTCCATATCGGGCATTGATAGTGTCGATGATCTCGTAGAGCTTTATCCCCTTGAAGGTCTTGAATACCTCTTCGAGCGCAAGTTCAATGCCGTATTGCGCAAACATATGCACGTAGGCTTTGGAGCAAATAACCTCACTATCAACCAGCGTGCCATCGCAGTCGAAGAACACCGCATCTATCCGGGACATATCGCTTCCTTATTTCTACCCATCGCCCTTCAATATGCAGGGTTGTTGGCTGCTCTCATTCACCCAAATCACTTACTTGAGTAAGCTCATCGGGATTCATTCAATTGCCGCCTACCTGCATCTTGAAGTCGCTCGGGTATAAGAGTGAATGGCCATCTTACCCAATTTGCGCAATTTTTGCGGCACGCAATCGTTGCCGTATAAGAAAATTCAATGAAAAAAAACATGCGTTGATCATTATGTTTTGTAATTTTTGGTATAGGATAGCGACGGATTTTCCCTCTCAATGTTCGGAATTAAGACTAATGAGCCAACCACAATCTACTCCGGCCGCAAATCCGGGGCTGCTCGAGCGTGTGTTTAAACTGCGCGAACACGGCACCACGGCCCGCACTGAAGTGATCGCCGGTCTAACGACCTTCCTGACGATGGTGTATATCGTTTTCGTCAACCCGCAGATCCTTGGCGCCGCTGGTATGGATACCCAGGCCGTTTTTGTCACCACCTGTTTGATCGCCGCATTGGGTAGCATCCTGATGGGTATTTTCGCCAACCTGCCAGTGGCACTGGCTCCGGCAATGGGCCTGAATGCGTTCTTCGCCTTTGTGGTTGTTGGCGCAATGGGTATCTCCTGGCAAGTCGGTATGGGGGCCATTTTCTGGGGCGCCACAGGCTTGCTGTTGCTGACCATCTTCCGCGTTCGTTACTGGATGATCGCAAATATCCCGATGAGCTTGCGCGTAGGCATTACCAGCGGTATTGGCCTGTTCATCGGCATGATGGGTCTGAAAAACGCAGGGATTATTGTCGCCAACAAAGACACGCTGGTGACTATCGGCAACCTGACGTCGCACAGCGTACTGCTGGGCGCACTGGGCTTCTTTATTATCGCAATACTTGCGTCGCGCAACATTCACGCAGCCGTGCTCGTTTCCATTGTGGTGACGACATTGCTGGGTTGGTTGATGGGTGATGTGCAATACCACGGTATTGTTTCTGCACCCCCAAGCGTACTTTCCGTCGTGGGTCAGGTTGATTTAGCCGGTTCCCTGAATATTGGGCTGGCAGGCGTCATCTTCTCCTTCATGCTGGTTAACCTGTTTGACTCATCCGGTACGCTGATTGGTGTGACGGATAAAGCAGGTTTAGCCGACGAAAAAGGTAAATTCCCACGCATGAAGCAAGCGCTGTATGTAGATAGCGTATCTTCTGTAGCCGGCGCATTTATCGGAACGTCATCGGTTACTGCGTATATTGAAAGTACTTCAGGTGTGTCTGTAGGTGGGCGTACGGGTCTGACTGCGGTTATCGTGGGTCTTCTGTTCCTGCTGGTTATCTTCCTGTCTCCGCTGGCCGGTATGGTTCCTGCTTATGCTGCTGCGGGCGCACTGATTTACGTGGGGGTGTTGATGACTTCAAGCCTGTCTCGCGTGAAATGGGATGACCTGACCGAAGCTGTTCCGGCGTTTATTACCGCGGTGATGATGCCATTTAGCTTCTCCATCACCGAAGGTATCGCACTGGGCTTTATCTCTTACTGCGTGATGAAACTCGGCACCGGTCGCTGGCGTGAACTCAGCCCATGCGTGGTTGTTGTGGCGCTGCTGTTCATCCTGAAGATTGTATTTATCGACGCACACTAATCGGTATTGTCGGATGTCGCTCACGCTCATCCGGCCTACAAGAAACAGTTAAAAGGTGGACTCGCGCGAGCGATATCCACCTTTTTTACACCTTCTAATAACGCCTTTTCAGTGGCTATTATTTTCTCGGCGATAGGCCCCTGGCGGCTGATGAAACGTTCGCGTGAAAACGCGCGTAAACGTCTGCTGTGAATCAAAACCATACTTCAGGCCAATATCGTAAACCTTGTAGTCAGTGTCGCGTAAATCACGCGCCGCTAACCGTAGTTTACGGTCACGAATATACTTCCCCAGGCTCTCGCCTTTGTACTGCATAAACAATCGCTGCAAGTGCCACTTCGAATAACCCGCGTGATCGGCAACGTCATCAATGCGTAATGGTTGATGCAAATTGTCGTCAATCCACTGAACAATTGTATCAATAACTTGAGCGGAAATTGTCATGTTGCCCCCTGTGCGCTTTGCTTACATGGCACTGGTAGATTCCCACCAGGCACTAAATTGCTGTGTGGTGTCATTCACCCGAACAGGTTCACCCTGTTTTGGCGTTAACAGGCGGAAATTCTTACCGGCACTCTCTTTGGTCAGGCTTTTGTATGGTGCATCCCATGTGTGTTTTGCCAGCACAAAGCGACCCGCGTGACCCGGCAAAATGGCGAGAGCATTAAGGTCAACAGCGGCCTGTACGGTTTCCTTCGGCATCATATGAATGTTGTTCCAGTCCTCGTCGTACTGGCCATTCTCCATGATTGCCAAATCCACAGGGCCAAACTGTTCGCCAATCGCTTTGAAATGCGGCCCGTAGCCAGTGTCGCCGCTGTAATAGACTTTGCGGTCATGGGCCTCGAACATAAAACTTGCCCATAACGTTTGATTGCTTTTCAGGCCACGACCCGAGAAGTGGCGAGCAGGCAAAACATGCACAGTTAGCGCATTCGATACTTTTACCGACTGGTTCCAGTCTTTTTCATGAATGATGTCGCTATCTATACCCCAGTAACGCAGGTGAGAACCAACACCCAGCGGCGTAATCACCTGGCGAATTTTCGGTTTCAGCGCTTTGATGGTGGCGTAATCCAAATGGTCGTAATGATCGTGGGAAATAATCAGCAGATCTATTTCAGGCATCGACTCCGCCGTCCATGGGTATTCCCCTGGAAAGGCTTTATTCAGAAACGAAAAGGGCGCGGCGTAACTACTGAACACCGGATCAATCAGAATACGTTTTCCCGCGAGCTGGAGATACCACGAGGAGTGGCCGAGCCAGACCATTGTGTCTTGTTCGAGTGGCAGATTGGCGAGATCGGTTTTTACCATGGGTAAGGGCTGCTGTGGGCGTGCGTTTTCACGTCGGGCAGTTAAAAACTCCCACATTGCCGCCAGCTTACTTTTCTGCCCGGTATATCCGAGAGTGGGAACCTGGTTGCGGAACTGCCCATCCACATAGTGGGCAGAACGCTCTATTAGACTAAGACCTTCCCCTTGCGGAGCCTGACCGAACCCGGCATTCAGGACAAAAGGTAAACTGGCTGCTGTTGCAATCAACATAATAATAACCGCGTATAAGGAGAAACGTTTCATATCCTGGCCCGCATATTCGTCCCATCCAATGGCACGATGCTAACAAACTTGATAATGAGTGAGTAAGCACTCATTATAGATGGGGCGTGATAACCGTCAAGTTGCTTTTCAAACGCTGACATTCAGCATTGCAGCGGCGTAGTTAGCATGATTCAATTTGGTATTCAGTATCTATGGGGTAAAGCGTTGTGGCTCGTCCGAAGAGTGAAGATAAAAAACTAGCGTTACTGGAAGCGGCAACTATCGCCATTGGTCAGTCGGGGATCGTGGCATCTACCGCGCAGATTGCCCGTGGCGCGGGTGTGGCAGAAGGTACTCTGTTTCGCTATTTTGCTACTAAGGATGACTTGCTCAATGACCTCTATCTCCACCTGAAACAAGGTTTATGCGAGGCGATGCTGGCTAACCTTGATAGGTCTTTGAAAGATCCGAAAGAATATACCCGTTATATCTGGAACAGTTACATCGATTGGGCAATTCGTCATCCACAGGCGCACCGGGCAATTCGTCAGTTAGCGGTGAGCGACAAGATAGGCGAAGAAACGAAGCAAAAAGTGACTGAAATGTTCCCGGAAATGCACGAGATCTGCTCGCAGTCGATTCTGAAAGATTTTAGCAGCGGCCCATATCGCGCTTTTAGCGATGCAATTTTTGCTTCACTGGCAGAAACCACCATGGAATTCGCTAGCCGTGAACCGGAACGGGCTAGCGATTTTAAAGCGTTGGGCTTTGAGTCGATGTGGCGCGCATTAGCGAACTAGCAGACGCGCCATATTTGCTTCAGGATTTAACACGTTGAATATAATCACCAAAAGCGGTGAGTTGCCCTGTCAGATGGTCGAGCGTGCTTTGATCGACCACTTCACCCGTTTGCGTATCCACTTTGTTCTGAATCACGCCACCCATAAACTCAGGTTTGTTCATCACCATTGCGTCGAGGAACACCAGAATTTGGCGCAGATGATACTGGCAACGTGCGCCACCAATAGCGCCCATTGAACTGGTTTGAATCAGCACGGGTTTACCTGCCAATGGCTGCTCCGGTAAACGCGACAGCCAGTCGATGGCGTTCTTCAGCCCGCCGGGCACCGAGTAGTTATATTCCGGCGTAACAATCACGACACCGTCTGCGGCGCGAATTTGTTCGGCAATCGCTTCAACGGTTGCAGGGAAACCTTCTTCTTGCTGCATATCTGCGTCATACAGCGGGATGTCTTTGATGGACGGTAAGGCGTCAATGCTCATTCCAGCGGGAGCGATTCTTGGCAAGGTGCGGGCAACCATGGCGTTGAACGAACCCTGGCGAAGGCTACCTAATAACGTGACTATCTTTAACGTGTCGGACATGGAAACTCCTTTTTGTCAGGACATTTAGGAAAGATCAGCTTTGGTGTACCGCTTTTTCTGTCGACATGCTGGTCAGGCGAATAATGCTGCCATTGGGATCCCGGTAACGGGTTTTTACATCCCACAGGCTATGCCAGTTTTGCGGGCTTTCAAACTCCCACAAGCTGAGTTTTTCGATTGCTGGCGATACCACGCATCCCCATATCAACAGACCTTCCACGTCGCTTATTGCTTCAATTTTCGATTGATCGCTGACGCGAATTCGCCCGGCACCCGGCAGAAACTGTAAGTTTTCTTCCCGGCCAGTCAGTTTAAACGCGCTTTGATGAAGCGTACGTAGTTGTGCTTTTGCCTCACCTGGGTTTTTTTGATTGTTGATCCAGATGGATTCATTACTACGGAAAGTTGAACCTGATGCAACGGAGGGAAGATGGCCAAAACATTGATTAATTTCCATGTCAAGACCGCAGCGGCCTTCGGTCGTGACCAGCACGCCAACTTTGTTCCCGGCATACGAAATGCTGAAGTCTATAAGTGATGGGTCAGTAAAGTGCGGGCGCCCTGCAACAGTCGTCGTTATTTTGGGTAGCTGTTGAATGCCGTACAACATGTGCAGTAATTCGGCCAGCAGGCTGCGAGAGGCTAAAAATCGTGTTCGGCGATGTTCCGGCATTTGTAACGCAAGAGCGTGACATTCTTCATTAAGCCGGCTTGAAAAGGGGGATTTCGGGTTGAGCGTCCATCTTGCGAAATGCGTTGCCATTTGTCTCTCCTTGATAATAGGCAATGTATCAGGCTCTCGATTGTAGGTTTTTTAGTGGAGAAACGCACGGCCAGGAATGTGTAAAAAATCGTCAAATTTATCAACTATATGAATGTTTTGGCTTTAATACTCATCAAGCTCCGCCAATTTTTAAATTCCGATAATTGCGCGGCGACAAGTTGTTGACTCGCTTAAAGGCGTTACTGAATGCACTCTCGGATGCGTAACCGTAAGAACGATGGTCTTGAGCCCGCAGGCTTGTCGTCACATCGCACCTGGGCATATTTAAGCGTGCAAAAGGGCGATGTGACGTGACTGCTTTAGCGATTAACCGAACGTGCAATTCGGGAATAGGTATGTCTGACACCACGAATTGCCACGCTGTAGGCCAGAATATTCTCCGGCAGCGCCATCCCCATATAGCCAGTATCGCCAATATGATGTAGATCGGCCCCCGCCATTTTACTCATTAAGGCAATCTGGCGAACTGTACTAACGTCAGCACCTTCCTGAGATGTACCGATCGCCGTCATCGCTAATACGCCGTGAGTATGGGCGCACTCGATAAGCGACGCGACTTTTTGCTGGCTCATTCCTGGCACTGTGCCTGGCGCGGGGATGAGCACAATATCAGCCCCTTGCGCGGCGAACCAACGCACGTCTTCCTCGCTGATAATCGCGCTGCCACTTTCCCTCACCACGCCCGCGCCATGCATTTTGCCTGTGATAATCACCGCGTCGTCGCCCACCGCTTGACGAATTTCGCTGACGGCTAGCCCCAGCGCCTGGTTACTGACGCCATTGTTGGGATTGCCCGTCAGCACCAGAATTTTTGCTCCCATCGCAACCAGCCTGCGGGCGTTTTCTGCCGTGGCGGCGCGGCCTGGTTTCATTTTCCATATATCATCATGTCCGACGGCGAATTGAGGATCCACCGCCTCGAGGTTTACGCCGATAATGCGCCCCGTCAGGCGTTGCAATTCATGCAGCGTCTGTTCCGGTGCGATGTTGGCAGGCATTCCCTGTATTTGCGGGTTTTCACTATCAAACATGTTGATCAGCAAAATATCCGCCCCCTGTGCGGCGGCAAGCTCTGCGTTTGTGACATTGTTGAGCAGCGGCTGGGTAATCGCGATGGTTTC
>DASXXQ010000031.1:0-1959 GCA_036502985.1 Buttiauxella sp. | reverse complement strand
GCCGCACACATTAAGTATTTTGCGCCATCACTCAGTGTGCCAAACCCTGCGGCCGTCTCGCCAAATCCTAATCCCATATTGTTAATACACGCCGCGACGGTGGCGAACGACGTTAAGAGGTCGTATCCCATCAGGTTCAGCGCCCAGATAAACAGAAAAGTGCTGACAATGTAGATAAAGAAAAAGCTCCACACTGAACGCAGCATTCTGTCATTTACCGGTGTTTTACCTATCCGGATACTCATCACGGCACGCGGGTGCGCAAGTTGATGAACTTCATGGCGGCTTTGTTTAAACAACACCAGAAAACGCAGTGCTTTTATCCCGCCGCAGGTGGAACCTACGCAGCCACCAAAAAAACTGGCAGAAAGCAGCAAAATGACAGTGTGTACCGGCCATGAAGCGTAATCGCCGGTGGCAAGACCGTTATCGGTAATCATTGAGCTGGTGAGGAAAAAGGCGTGCACGAATGACGCAGGCAGGGCGTACATTCCTGCGCGCCATACTTCAAGGGTGATGATCAAAATTATGATGCTGGCGACCATCAGGAAGAATCGTAGCTCTGCACTTTTTAGAAAGGGCTTGAGGCTGCGACGTCCCAGGGCGACAAAATAGAGCGTGAAGTTAATCGCCGATAGTAGCGAAAAAGCCCCGGCAACCAGTTCGATGGCGTAGCTGTCGTAAAAGCCGATACTCTCGGTGCGTGTGGAAAATCCCCCCAGAGAAACGGTAGAAAGCCCGTGACAAAGCGCGTCAAAGAAAGGCATTCCTGCAAGCCAGAAGGCAAAGGTACAGGTACCGCCCAGTAGCAAGTAGGTGAGCCATAGACTTTTGGCGGTATCAGCCAGGCGTGGAGTAAGGCGTTCTTCTTTAAATGGCCCAGGCATTTCGGACTGATAAAGTTTCATGCCACCAATGCCCAGCAGGGGAAGCACTGCCACAGCAAGCACGATGACACCTAAGCCGCCGACAAAATTCAGCTGCGCCCGGTAATAGAGAATGGATTTAGGTAAAGCGGAGACATCGTTAAAAACAGAGGCTCCGGTGGTGGTAATGCCCGAAACACCTTCAAAGATGGCATCAGCAAGCGACACGTTATAGCTGTCATCAAGCCACAGCGGCATGGCGCTGATAAGAGAGAAAAGTAACCAAAACAAGACGATGATGATAAAACCATCACGTGTTTCGAGCTGAATATTAGAACGCCCCGTCAGCGCCCAGCAAACGCTTCCGACGGTAAAAGTGATAATAAAAGTATAGAGAAAGCCAAAAAGGCTGCGCTCTTTCTCGACTAATGCCAGCAACATTGGCGGGATCATCGTCAAACTGTAGAGAACAACCAAAAAGGCGCATAGGTGAATGACAATTCTAAAGCGTGTTGAAATATACATCTGTGGTAGCCATATACCCGCGTTATCAATCAGGTAGGATGGCAAAGTATAGGATATTTCTGGATGGAATGGCGACAGGGCGTTGATTTGACAGAAGGCATTCTTGAATGGGCAACGCCAGGCTGCCCATTTTCACTAAACCAGAATGAAGATTATTTCTTCTTGTACACGTCTGCCGTGCCGTGAATTTTATTATCGGTATCCGCAGACGTCACAACATAAAACTGGCCACCCAGCGCGTCTGCTTTTTTGGATAGCTCTTCTTTGGCATCAGAAGGTGAGGTTTCACCGCTGGTGACAATAGAACCGATTTTCACATACTGATCTTTGTGGTCGTTAAACGCTTCCTTAGATAACAACTCCGCAGACATAGCGCCAAAAGACACTGCGCTCAATGCTATCGTTGCAATAATGACTTGCGTTATTTTCATAACAAACCTCTTTTTTGGGTTGTGGAAAATGCAATGCGATCCTTACGTTACGCTTATGACTATGGTTCAGTAAGTTGATTCTTGCCACTTTTGAATGATGACATTTTTGTTTAAAAATAAACAAGTACCGGATTTTT
>DASXXQ010000030.1:0-5963 GCA_036502985.1 Buttiauxella sp. | reverse complement strand
ATCGCTTGCCCGCAACCCAAACCACATAGAAATCAGCGCGAACCAGTACGCCAACTGGGGTTCAAAAGGCGCCTCAGTCGACCGGCTTGATATCGTGGTATTAAGCGCGCTGGAAGTGGACACCCAATTCAATGTCAACGTGCTCACCGGCTCAGACGGCGTGTTGCGTGGTGCTTCCGGTGGCCACTGCGATACCGCGGTGGCTGCCGCACTCTCGATTATCGTGGCCCCTCTGGTCCGCGGGCGCATTCCAACACTGGTCGATGAAGTGACTACCTGCGTCACGCCAGGTTCAAGCATCGACATCCTCGTGACCGACCATGGAATAGCAGTAAGTCCTGCCCGTCCCGAGTTGGCGGAAACCCTTAAAGCCGCCGGGCTAAAAATCGTCTCCATCGACTGGCTGCGCGAACGCGCTGAGATCCTTACCGGAAAACCGCAACCCATTGAATTTACCAACAAGGTCATCGCTGTCGTGCGTTACCGCGATGGCTCGGTTATCGACGTTGTGCGTCAGGTGAAGGAGTAAATCATGCCCCTTTACCTGACTTCAGCCACTCATGCCGTGATTACTCTGCCGCAACTTATCGCCAGTCGCGACGCCCGTCAGGCAAGGCAGCAGGAATGGTTAGCGCACCACGCCATCACGTTGATTTCATTTACCGTCGTCGCACCTGGCCCGGTAAAAGACAGTGAACTGACACGCCGTATTTTTAATCACGGCCTGCGTGCGCTGCGGCAATTGGCAGCGCAATCCCATTGGGAAATCAAAAAACAAATCTGCCTCCCCCTACCAACTGGCGCGGAGGGTTTGTTGGCGATAGATGCCCCTGCATATCAGGTGAAACGAATGGCGATGGAACTTGAGCAGGCGCACCCGCTGGGAAGGCTGTGGGATATCGATGTTCTGGAGCCGCACGGCAAAATTCTTTCACGCGCCGATTTTGACCAGCCGCCGAGAAACTGCCTGATTTGCCGGCGCCCTGCGGCTGTCTGCGCCCGGGAACAAACTCACTCCCTGGCAGACCTCGTCGCCCATATGGAGGCCATGCTGCATGCAGCCAACAACGCGCCCCACAACTGACATGGCAAGCATTAATGAAGTCTGCGATCTGGCCTGGCGCGCCATGCTGGCGGAAGTGAATTTATCTCCAAAACCAGGGCTTGTGGACAGATACGACTGCGGCGCGCACAAAGATATGTCGCTGGCGGATTTTCATCGCAGCGCACAGGCCATCCACCATTGGCTACCTCGTTTTATGGAGTCAGGTGCACAAAGTGCCACCCTGCCAGAAAGTAATGTGCTGGCACAGTTACGCCCGATTGGCCTGGCGTGTGAGGCGGCAATGTTCCGCGCCACCGCAGGCGTCAATACCCATAAAGGCACCATTTTTACGCTGGGGCTGATGTGTGCCGCGATAGGTCGGCTACTGCAAAACCGGCAACCCGTTACGCCTGAGCAAATCGGCAAAACCATTGCAGCATTTTGCCTGGGATTGACCGAGCGAGAACTGCAAAAAACTAACCGCCAGCAAACAGCGGGGCAGCGTCTTTACCGGCAAATGGGAATGACAGGCGCACGCGGTGAGGCCGAGGGCGGTTATCCACTCGTGCTCAATCTTGCCCTGCCGCATTACCGCGCAAGGCTTAAAGCGGGAGTCGATCCTGAACTCGCTATGCTCGACACATTGCTGGTGTTGATGGCGCATAACAACGATACCAACGTGGCGTCGCGTGGCGGCTTGACAGGCCTGAGCTGGTTGCAACAGCACGCAAAACTATTGCTGGCCCAGGGCGGCATTCAAAAAACTACTGACATGCGCCATCTACACGAATTCAACCACATGTGCATTGACCGCAATCTCAGCCCCGGCGGCAGTGCCGACTTGCTGATTGCCACCTGGTTTTTAAACGAAATACCCCACCTCAAGCTATCTCATAAATCAATAATAAATCCTTCCTGGAGAATCAGTTATGTCTGTTTCAAAAGATAAAATATGGAAGTTACTGGCCCCGTTACTGGTGATGGCCGTGATGCTGCTTATTCCTGTACCCGATGGCATGCCTCCACAGGCCTGGCACTACTTTGCTATTTTTGTGGCGATGATTGTCGGCATGATTCTGGAGCCGATTCCGGCGACGGCAATTAGCTTCATCGCCGTTACAATTTGCGTCATCGGCAGCGACTATCTCTTGTTTGATGCAAAAGAACTGGCAGACCCCGCGTTTGACGCCGGGAAACAGGCGCTGAAATGGGGCCTGGCAGGGTTCTCCAGCACCACCGTATGGCTGGTGTTTGGTGCGTTCATCTTTGCATTGGGCTATGAAGTCACCGGGCTGGGGCGCCGTATCGCGCTCTTTATGGTGAAATTCATGGGGAAACGTACGCTGACGTTGGGTTACGCGATTGTCATTATCGACATTCTGCTTGCGCCGTTTACGCCATCAAACACGGCACGAACCGGCGGGACCGTTTTCCCTGTCATCAAAAACCTGCCGCCATTGTTCAAATCCTACCCGAACGATCCCTCCTCTAAGCGCATCGGCGGTTATCTGATGTGGATGATGGTGATCAGTACCAGCCTGAGTTCTTCAATGTTTGTAACGGGTGCGGCTCCAAACGTGCTGGGGCTGGAGTTTGTCAGTAAAATCGCCGGTATCCATATTAGCTGGTTGCAATGGTTCCTGAGCTTCCTGCCAGTGGGAATCATCCTGCTTATCGTGGCTCCGTGGCTTTCTTATGTGCTGTACAAACCTGAAATCACGCACAGTGAAGAAGTTTCTGGCTGGGCGAACGATGCGCTAAAAGAGATGGGTAGCCTGTCGCGTAAAGAGATAACACTGATTGGTTTGGTGCTACTGAGCCTCGGTCTGTGGGTATTTGGCGGCAGCTTTATAGATGCGACTGCGGTGGGCCTGCTGGCGGTGTCACTGATGCTGGCGCTGCATGTTGTACCGTGGAAAGACATCACCAAATATAACAGCGCGTGGAACACGCTGGTTAACCTGGCAACGCTCGTGGTCATGGCAAGCGGCCTGACTCGTTCAGGTTTTATCGACTGGTTTGCCAGCACCATGAGCACGCATCTCGAAGGTTTCTCGGCGAATACCACCGTCATCGTACTGGTGCTGGTGTTCTATTTTGCTCATTATTTGTTTGCCAGCCTGTCTGCGCACACCGCCACGATGCTCCCGGTCATCCTTGCCGTCGGCAAAGGCATTCCGGGTGTACCCATGGAGCATCTGTGTATTTTACTGGTGCTCTCTATCGGTATCATGGGTTGCCTGACCCCGTATGCTACCGGGCCAGGGGTTATTATCTACGGCTGCGGTTATGTGAAATCGAAAGACTACTGGCGCCTGGGCGCAATCTTCGGGGTCATCTATATCACCATGCTGCTGTGCGTTGGCTGGCCGATTCTGGCGCTGTGGAGCTAACCCTGCATTCAATCAGAATAAAGCGTCTCATCGAGGCGCTTTTTTTATGATTAAATAAGGAATCATCATCTAACCTAATGAGAAAGGCATGAAAGTCATTTGCCAAACCGCACTGCTATCTCTCGCCTGCATAAGCAGTATCGCCGCCCATGCAGACCTCCTCCAGCCCAAACAATATGCCGATTTTGACCGCTACGTGCTGGCGCTTTCCTGGCAAACGGGCTTCTGCCAGAACATGCATGAGCGCAATCGCAACGAACCTGCCGAGTGTAAAACGCAGCAGGAACAAAATGACAAGCGTGCATTTTTGACCGTGCACGGTCTGTGGCCTGGCTTACCAAAATCCATTGCCGCAAGAGGCGTGGATGAAAAACGTTGGATGCGTTATGGCTGTTCAACCCGTCCAGTGCCTAATATGGCAGAAGCACGCGGCTCGCAAAAGTGCCAGGCACCCGCTCCTGCGCTCTCTGCTGATATCGCCACTAAACTCGCGGGCGTGATGCCCGGTGCTGGCGGCCAGTCCTGCCTTGAGCGTTATGAATTCGCCAAACATGGCGTATGTTTTGGTTTTGACCCTAACGCCTATTTCGGCACCATGGTTCGCCTGAACAATGAGTTCAAACAAAGCGCTTTCGGTACGTTTTTGGCAGAAAACTACGGCCAGGTCGTGACGCGAAAAGCGTTCAATAAAGCGCTGGATAAGAGCTGGGGAAGTGATGCCGTCAAAGCGGTGAAATTAACCTGCAATGGTAATCCTGCCTATCTGACGGAAATGCAGATCTCGCTTGATGCCGCCAAAATTAACAGCCCGCTAAACGAAGGCTCATTTGCGGCACAAAAAAATCCAGGCAACTGCGCCAAACAGTTCCGCCTGGATGCTGTAGGGTATTAATTATCCTGTGATACGTGCTTCATCTGCGACTGGCTTGCTGTCTTGATTCGGAGTCAGATCGCAGTTTTTTGGCAACGTGAGGGTAATCAGGGCAGCTATCACCAGTGAGCCTGCCAGCGCGCAAACCGCAATATTTTGCCCATAGAGATAGATCATCATCCCCACCAGCCACGGGCCGCAGAATCCCCCTAAGTTCCCTAACCCATTAATTACTCCGCGCGCGCCACCGGCAACTTCCGGAGAAGCAATTCGGCCAGGGATAGACCAGAAAGGGCTGGTTGCCGCTTTCAGGAAAAACCCGCATACCACTAACGCGATGTACGCTGCCACAATGTTATGACGCAAAACCACCGAGGCCAGCAGTGCCACGGCAAAGCACAACAGTGAAACCAACACCCATAAACGGCGTTTACCTGTCTTATCGCTGAGCGTCGAAATCACGTAGATCCCAATAATCGTTGCAATAAACGGGACGATTGCCAACAGCCCAACGCCTGCCATGTTCGCGCCGGTCAGATTCTTCAGAATTGTCGGCAACCACAGCGTGTAGCCGTAATCTCCTGTCTGATAGAAAAAGTTAAGCGCCACCAGCTTCATCAAACTGCTGTTACGGAACACATCCCGTAACGGTGCCTTGCTTACCGGTTGTTTCAGGCGGCGGGCCTGGCGGTCGCTTTCCAGTTCTGCCAACAGATATTCACGTTCTGCTGCCGGTAACCAGCGCGCTTCTTGTGGACGGTCGCTAATTAGCCCCCACCAGACTGCCAGTACAACAATCGACAACAAGCCTTCGATGATAAACAGCCAACGCCAGTCCAGCCCCTGAATAATAGCGCCAGAAATTGGAGCGGTGACCATGCCGCCAATCGGTGCAAACATCATGACAAAAGCATTGGCACGCCCGATTTCTTTATCCGGGAACCAGTTACTGATCATCGTCAGTACGACGGGCAGCATCCCGCCTTCAGCCACACCGAGCACAAAACGCAGAACTAAAACTTGATAGTGATTCGTGACAAACCCTGTAGCAACGGACACTATCGCCCAGGCCACCAGTGACCACGCAATAAAGCGTTTACCGCTGCCATTCACTGCTGCACGCCCACCGGGGATCTGCAAAAAAAGATAGCCGATGAAAAATATCCCGCTGGTGAGGCCCGCCATTTGGCTGGTAATCCCTAAATCGGCCTCCATTCCACCAGGAAGTGCAAAACTAATATTCACCCTGTCCATAAAGGAAATAATGCAGGCGATTAAAATAGGCGCAACCACACGCCACCAACGAGTGCCGGGGATTTTCTTTTCCATGGTATTGTTCCGTGACAATAAAAGTCATTGCCCTTTCAAATAAAGGGCGCCGGTATTATTAATTTATACGATGCGGTAATGGCTTTCCGTTTAAATAAGCCTGAACATTTTCAAACACAATATTACTCATGCGCTGGCGGGTTTCATGCGTAGCACTGGCGACATGCGGCTGCAAAACCACATTATCCATTTCAATCAATTCGGCGGGGACGTTTGGCTCATTAACAAAAACATCAAGCCCGGCGCCTGCAATATCGCCATTTTGCAGCGCAGTAATCAAATCGTGTTCATTGATAATACTGCCGCGGGCAATATTAATAATCAG
>DASXXQ010000029.1:0-17926 GCA_036502985.1 Buttiauxella sp. | reverse complement strand
GCTGAAATCTATTGCTTCGTTTTTAAGCCCGGTTAATTCCGGCGCTAATTCAGGGAATAATTCCGGCTGCAAATAGGTACGTTCAAGACTTTCGCCATAAATATAAACCAGATTCAGTTTAGGATTTTTAATGGTGCCTTGGGGAACCTTATAATAAACATCAAAGTCGGAATCCCCGCTTCGGGTCTGGGATTTTACCAGCTCAACCACCTGACGAAACGCGGAGGACGCGTCCACCGATGCCAGCGCAAGTACTATCGCCAGCAGGCTGTAGCCAAAATGATGGGGATGATGCTTACGGCGCCGTAAAATCCACGTCAGCAGCCCAAAAATCAGCACTAGCCCTGCGGCCACACCCACTCCCGGCAGAATGTATTTGCCAATCCCTGCACCAGTCATACTGCTGGTCAGTGTATAGAGGACCGCGTCGTTGATGCCATCACCGGTAAAGTAGTTGCTGGCGACCAGCGTCACGCTGAGGACAATATACAGACCCAGAATAAGAAGGATGGCACTAAACCACCAGGCGTTACGACCTGCTTTAACGGCGTACACGGCAATAGCTGTAACAAACAGCACGATTGAAAGCAATTCCGACAACTGCCTGCCCCTCACTAAAATGAACGCCAATCCTGCACAACGTCTGCTTTGCAGAAATTTCGAGCGCTAAATCTAGCGCCCTTGCCTGAACGTTGCAATTTGTCTGTCATGAAAGTGTGCTAAATTCGGAATTGTGAGTGTTGAGCCCTTGTCATCGTAAGACTGCCAGCCATGCATTTGTCCACCAACTCTTTCCGTCTATTTTAAAAGAAAATAATGCTGAGTTTTATTTAAGTATTTTTAAATATTGCCATTATTGGTTATATTCTGTTAGCCGAAAAGAAATTAATTTCACAATGAAATAATATAGTTCCGTAAACAACCCAATGCCTCACTATTCCCCCCTTAAATTTAAGGGCTAGACTTTTTATTTTCTTCTCAGTAACAGTAAGGATAATTGATGTCTCAATTCACATGGATTCCCGTATTTAAATCAATCAGAGATTGGCTACCGCAGTTTCAACATCGCCAAAGTGATTTAATCCAAATTTTAAAAGATATCGGTATTACCAAAGGATTAACGGACAAAAATGCGGATGGGGAAGAAATCCCGCTTCAGGAAATTGACCCCTTCACTTTCTTTGCCATGCTGATGAAATTTAATGGCAAGAACCGCACCGCTTTGTTCGAACAGCTACTTCCGCATATTGACAGTACGTTGCAGGTACCGACCGATTTTGACGGTGTGCCCAATACCAACCCAATGAAGGTTTGGCTCTTTTCCTATAAGCTAAAACGCGAGCCCGGATGTATAGCCACCCTGTGGGACGTGTTCTTAAAAGCAAAAGACGGCAACATTGATTCAGCGCTTTTTGAAAAAGCGTTGGCCATTCACAACACTGGTTTCCCTAAACTAACCCAGTGTTTATTCTACTGCTATCCAGATCTCTATCTGCCAATTGATACCCAATTGCGGCCATGGCTGACGGCCAGGAACATCAGAGTCCCTAAAGCGAACTGGCACGAATATGAAAGCTGCCTTGAACAGGTACGCCGCCTGGATGCAGGAACATTTCCTGAAATTTCTCTCGCCGCGTGGCTTGAAGGAAGCAAAACCACCATTAATGGCGCAGGCGTAGTGGAATGGCTGGATAAAACATATCCAGGTACGAAAACTGGCACGAAACATATCGCCGCTTTCACCTGCCCAAACGGCAGGCAAATCGCGCTCGATCCTAAAACTAAGCAGGGCGCTAAAGTCTTTATTGATACCTGCCCGCCTGAAGATTTAAATTTAATCTATTATGCTTATAAGGCCGATGACACGCGTAATCACCATCTTAGCCAACACGCTTCTTCGCTGGCCGTGGGCCATCCGGCCTGGTACATCACAATCTCGAATATCGAAACGTTGCAAATTCTGTGCGAATGGTATGAGTCATTGAGCAATGATGAAGCCATTGATGAACCAGACCAGGATAATGGCACAAAAGCTTTCTCTGCCACTGCGTTCCCGCTAAATCAAATTCTCTTTGGGCCTCCGGGCACCGGTAAAACCTGGGATACATCATCGCTGGCAGTACAAATTATCGATGGTAAAAATGCGGTTGAATGGCCCCGTGATCAAATAAAGAAACGCTATGACGTGTTAGTCAAAGCGGAGCAGATTGTCTTCACCACTTTTCACCAAAGTTTTTCCTATGAAGATTTTATTGAAGGCATCCGTGCAGAAACGAAAGACGGTATTATTCATTATAAGATTGAAGATGGTGTGTTTAAAAAGCTAGCAACTGAGGCGACAAAAAATCCTAACCAAACCTATGTCTTAATCATTGATGAAATTAACAGGGGCAATATTTCACGTATTTTCGGCGAACTCATCACCCTGCTGGAAAACAGCAAGCGATTGGGCGCTGAAGATGAACAAGGTGCGATTCTCCCCTATTCAAAAGAACGCTTTAGCGTTCCGCAAAACCTGCATGTCATTGGCACCATGAACACGGCTGACAAGTCGCTTACTCAACTGGATTTAGCGCTCCGCCGTCGTTTTGATTTCCACGAAATGCTTCCGCAACCAGCTCTTTTAAACGGCATTGAAATAGAAGGCCTGAATATCGAGGAGCTGCTGACCATTATTAACCAGCGCATCGAAGTGCTGCTCGACAAAGATTATCTTATTGGCCATTGCTATTTTTTACCGCTGGAAAAGTGTGAGAATGACTCAGAGCGCCTGAAATTGTTAGCTGATATTTTCCGCAACAAACTGCTGCCGCTTCTGCAGGAATATTTCTTCGACGATTACCAGCGCATAGGCTGGGTGCTTAATGACACTAAAAAACCCGCTGAATTACGATTCGTTCAGGTAGAGGATATACCGGAAACCCATGCCCCCCAGCTCAAGTCTTTATTCCCGGATGAGATTGTCGGCAAGCTGATGGACCGCCGCTATAGAATAAACAAAGAGGCATTCTCCGAAATCGAAGCCTATAAGGGCATTATTGAACAATGAAAACGGTTCGGGTCAGGGAACATGCGATCCTCATTGCCGGTGAGGGGCAACAAAACAGTCTGGACTGCGGATATGTGAAACCCGAGACGCTTGACTGGCTCCTTGAGATGCAGCAGCACTGGCACGGCAAAACAGTGCTCCTCCAGCAGGAGGGTAAAAGGCGGGTCAAGCTCGGAAATTATGTCGGCTATCTGCAAAGCCCCGCTGGCGAAGGGATTGAGATTCTGCCAAAAACCTCAATTCATGAAGATGCCTCTCCGGAGAACCTGCGGAAATTACTGCAATCGATGCTAGAAGTTTCCTTAAAGCTTAAACCCCGGGAGGCTGGCTCTGCGTCTTTGCGACGCTATGAGATGCCGCTGCACGAATGGTTAATTAGCCAGTTTCTAAGCGAATTAGTGACTCTGGTACACCATGGGTTGCGTTCTGACTATTTCGTTAAGGAAGAGTGCAGCCGCTTTATCCGTGGCAAGCTTGACGTCAATAAACAGCTACGGGAAACACCCGCCCAGGCGGCGAGTTTTCACATTCGCCATAGTGAATTTTCAGCTCAAAGGACGGAAAACAGGCTGCTGCGTAGCGCTCTGGATGTCATTGTGCAAGTAACTACGGAAAGCGACAATTGGCGCGTTGCCCACAAACTTAGCCAGCAGTTAGTTGATATTCCGCCTTTGCAGCAGCCGTTGCAGCATTTTTCAGGCTGGCTGGATAACAAAATCATGCAGCGCTACCGAGCCATTCGCCCGTGGTGCCAGTTGGTGCTCGAAAAGCTGAATCCAGCCTTTCAGCAGGCCCAACATCGCGGAGTATCGCTGCTGTTCCCGATGGAGAAACTCTATGAGAATTATCTCGCTTTCTGCTTACAGCGGCAGTTGCCGGCTAATGGAAAATTGACCGTTCAGGCTGCCAGCAAATATCTGGTGACTCACCGGACGGAAAACCAGGAAGTTAAAGACTGGTTCCAGTTAAGACCAGATTTTGTAGTGAAGCTACCAGAGCAATGCCTGGTGCTGGACGCGAAATGGAAGCTCATCGACCAAACGCTGAACACTTCTGAGCATCATTATTGTATTAGCCAGTCAGATATCTACCAGATGTATGCCTATGGCAGACGTTATATGGCGGGCACCGGCGATATGATGCTTGTCTACCCTAAACATCAACAGTTCAATAAGCCGCTGCCGCCTTTTAAACTTGAAGATGATTTACGGTTATGGTGCATTCCGTTTGATTTACATATCGGCAAGGTTATTTGGGACGATATAGGGATATTTGTGAATTAACTCCGGAAAATACGATAGCCAAAAGCTATCGCTTCCATAGCTAATACTGTAATTGACCATTCAACCGCTTCAATGATTTAATCCCGCCGCTGTTATGATTTTTTAAAGTGGAATTGTAACGCGCAACATTAAGAAGCCGCCCTGGCAACAGGGTGGCTTTTTTTTGTCTGCCGTTTCGGTTGTTAGGTATTACTTATCAATTCAATACAATCTACCCATTAGAGCCTTACAACAATATTCGATATCTTTCTCTCATCGCAAAACGGAGGAAGTACAAATGTCTTTAATTAATACAAAAATCAAACCATTCAAAAACAGCGCTTTTAAAAACGGTGAATTCATTGAAGTTACCGAAAAGGATGTAGAAGGTCGCTGGAGCGTTTTCTTCTTCTACCCAGCTGACTTCACGTTTGTTTGCCCAACTGAACTGGGCGATGTGGCTGACCATTACGAAGAATTCCAGAAAATGGGCGTGGATATTTACTCTGTCTCTACCGACACCCATTTCACCCATAAAGCATGGCACGAAACGTCTGACACCATCCGTAAAATCAAATACGCGATGATCGGCGACCCAACTGGCGCACTGACTCGTAACTTCGAGAACATGCGTGAAGACGAAGGTCTGGCAGACCGCGGTACCTTTATCGTTGACCCGCAGGGCATCATCCAGGCTATCGAAGTCACCGCTGAAGGCATTGGCCGTGATGCATCTGACCTGCTGCGTAAAGTGAAAGCGGCTCAATACGTTGCTTCTCACCCAGGTGAAGTTTGCCCGGCTAAATGGAAAGAAGGCGAAGCGACTCTGGCTCCATCTCTGGACCTGGTCGGTAAAATCTAAGTTACCGCGCACTATTTCTACTTTATCGGCAGCGTTTTGCTGCCGATTTTTCTCGCCATCAGGGAGATTACACATGCTCGACAACAACATGAAAACCCAACTCAAGGCTTACCTTGAGAGATTAACCAAACCTGTTGAGTTGATTGCCACGCTGGATGACAGTGCAAAATCAACCGAGATAAAGGAACTGCTGGCCGAGATAGCGGAGTTATCTGACAAGGTTTCTTTCAGCATTAATAACGACTTGCCGGTACGCAAACCGTCGTTTCTGATTACTAATCCAGGTTCCGATACGGGCCCGCGTTTTGCAGGTTCCCCACTCGGCCACGAATTTACTTCTCTGGTGCTGGCATTGCTTCAGACCGGGGGACATCCGTCGAAAGAATCGCAAGTTTTACTCGAACAAATCCGCGAGATCGACGGCGATTTCCATTTTGAAACTTATTACTCGCTTTCCTGCCACAACTGTCCGGATGTGGTGCAAGCGCTGAACCTGATGGCGGTGCTAAACCCGCGTATCAGCCATACCGCGATTGACGGTGGCGTTTACCAGAATGAAATTCAGGAACGTAACGTCATGGGCGTGCCTGCGGTGTTCCTCAACGGTAAAGAGTTTGGCCAGGGGCGTATGACGCTTGCCGAAATCGTAGGGAAAATTGATACCGGCGCTGAAAAACGCGCGGCAGAAGCATTGAACAAGCGTGAAGCGTACGATGTGTTGATTGTCGGGAGTGGCCCGGCAGGTGCAGCAGCCGCGGTTTACTCCGCACGTAAAGGCATCCGTACCGGCTTAATGGGCGAGCGTTTTGGCGGCCAGGTGTTAGATACGGTTGATATCGAAAACTACATTTCCGTACCGAAAACCGAAGGTCAGAAACTGGCGGGCGCACTGAAAGCCCACGTTGACGATTACGACGTAGATGTTATCGACACCCAAAGTGCCAGCAAATTGATTCCGGCCCAAACGGAAGGCGGCCTGCATCAGATTCAAACGGCTTCTGGTGCCACACTGAGCGCACGCAGCATTATCATTGCTACCGGAGCAAAATGGCGCAACATGAATGTGCCAGGCGAGGAACAATATCGTACTAAAGGCGTGACCTATTGCCCACACTGCGACGGCCCACTGTTTAAAGGTAAACGTGTAGCGGTCATCGGTGGCGGCAACTCAGGTGTAGAAGCGGCAATTGACTTAGCGGGTATCGTGGAACACGTTACTTTGCTTGAGTTTGCACCAGAAATGAAAGCCGACCAGGTTTTGCAAAATAAAGTTCGCAGCCTGAAAAACGTCGATATTATTCTGAACGCACAAACGCTGGAAGTGAAAGGTGACGGCACTAAAGTGACCGGCTTGCAGTATAAAGATCGCGTAACCGAAAGTGTTCATGAGATTGAACTGGCGGGGATTTTTGTACAAATCGGCCTGTTGCCCAACACCAACTGGCTGGAAGGCAGCGTAGAACGCAACCGCATGGGTGAAATTATCATTGATGCGAAATGCGAAACTACTGTGAAAGGTGTGTTTGCCGCGGGCGACTGCACCACCGTACCATATAAACAAATCATTATTGCGACGGGCGAAGGTGCAAAAGCCTCCTTGAGCGCATTTGATTATTTAATTCGTACCCCCATCGAATAATAAAAATATCATTCACCTGTACATACCAAAGCGGCTTCGGCCGCTTTTTTTCATTTACAAAGCAAATATCAAACACCCAAATATTCACTAACTAAATGAAATAAATAACTTTTTATACCTACCCCGCATTTTTCACCCACCTTCATTGACAGATTTCTCCTCACACCTCAAATATCCATAAAGTAACTAATGGTTCTTAAAGTAAAAAATTCAACGAGAAAAATATGAGCAAAAAATGGATTTTTTTGGTTTGTCTGGCAAGCATCGTCATTGGAATTGCATTAACCACACTCACCAGCTGGGGTTTAAAAAAAACCTCCGAAACGGAATTTTGCCTCTCCTGTCATACCATGCAAGCGCCCTATGAAGAGAACCAGGGTTCAGCTCACTTTATAAACCAAAAGGGCATTCGCGCCGAGTGTAAAGACTGCCATATTCCAGAAGGTGGGCTGGATTATCTTGTCACTAAGTTGCGCGCCAGCAAGGACGTTTATCACGAGTTCATCACCAACAAAATTGATACGCCTGAGCAATTCGAAGCCCATCGCCTTGAGATGGCACAAAGCGTATGGGCTCAGATGAAAAGCAATGATTCTGCCACCTGCCGATCCTGCCACAGCATGGAAGCGATGGATCTGCAAAAACAGAACAGTGATGCACAGAAAATGCACGCGTTGGCAGTAAAAGAAAACCAAACCTGTATTGATTGCCATAAAGGTGTCGCCCACTTCCCACCTGAAATTACTGTCGATAGTAAAGCGCTCGATGTGCTGAGGGCCGAGGCTGCAAAAACCCCCGCCGATACCCGTGAGCGCTTTGCCGTAAGCCCAACGCCACTTGGCATTTTGGGTACGGTTTATCCAGCGACACGCATGAAAGTCATGCGTCAAACGGACAGTGGTCAAGATATTGAGATTACCGGTAGTCAATTGCAGGGCGCAGAACAGGTCATCTACCTTGCAACAGGTCAAAGAATGATCATCGCCTCGTTGACTGCGGAAGGAATAAAAGCGCTCAAACCGTTGAGCGAATGGCAAAAGGACAGCTACGGCAATTCCTGGCGCAATGTCAGCCTGCAAGGGCCAATTAGCGAACATTCACTGGCAAGCCCAGAGCCACTTTGGCGTTACGCCAAAGCCCTCGACACCGTCTACTGCTCCGGCTGCCACGCCCCTATAGCCGCAGACCACTTCACCCTCAATGCATGGCCTTCAATTGCTAAAGGGATGGGGTCGCGCACAGATATCAGTGATGACGATCTGGACATTCTCACCCGCTGGTTCCAATACCACGCGAAAGATGCTGCCCAGTAAGCCGTACGTTATAACCAGGTTCATTTAAGGAGAAAATGATGAAGTTAACGCGACGTAGTTTTTTGAAAACGGCTGGCAGCACAGCGGGAGCCATGATAGTGACTTCTGCAGTTCCGCTCCCGGCATGGGCCGGGACACCAACTGGCACAATACTCACGGCGGCTCGCTGGGGAGCAATCGAGGTTAAAGTGGTAGACGGGAAGATTGTTTCTTCAAAAGGGGCTCTGGCAAAAACCATTGAGAACTCATTGCAGAGCAGCGCGCCGGATCAAGCTCATACTCCCTGCCGAATTAAATACCCGATGGTGCGTAAAAGTTATCTTGCTGCACCCGGACAAGCTGACGGCAAACGTGGTAAAGATGAATTTGTCCGCGTGTCCTGGGATGATGCATTAACGCTCATTCACGAGCAGCATGCGCGTATCCGTAAAACCCATGGCCCGTCCTCTATCTTCGCGGGTTCCTACGGATGGCGTTCCAGTGGTGTGCTGCATAAAGCGCAAACGCTGCTACAACGTTACATGAGTATGGCTGGCGGCTATGCTGGTCACACTGGTGACTACTCAACCGGCGCTGCACAGGTAATCCTACCGTACGTCATCGGTTCAGTTGAAGTTTACGAACAGCAAACTGTCTGGCCAATGATCCTTCAGAATAGCCAGGTCGTTGTTCTGTGGGGAATGAATCCACTCAATACCCTGAAAATTGCCTGGAGCAGCACCGATGAGCAAGGCCTGGAATACTTCAATCAACTGAAAGCCTCCGGCAAAACGGTGATTGCTATCGATCCTATGCGTTCAGAAACCATCGATTTCTTTGGTGATAAAGCCCAATGGATTGCCCCAAATATGGGTACAGATGTGGCGCTGATGCTGGGGATTGCCCATACGCTGGTTGAAGCCAATCTGTACGACAAAGCATTTATTGAGAAATACACCACGGGTTATGCAGAATTTGAGTCTTATCTTCTTGGTAAAGATGATAAGACGCCTAAAAATGCCGACTGGGCTGAAAAAATTTGCGGTGTTCCTGCCAAACAAATCACTTTGCTGGCAGAGATTTTTGCCAAAAATAAAACCATGCTCATGGCTGGGTGGGGTATCCAGCGCCAGCAGTATGGCGAGCAACGCCACTGGATGCTGGTAACGCTCGCGGCAATGCTTGGGCAAGTTGGCAGCGAAGGCGGAGGTTTTGGCTTCTCCTATCATTATTCGAATGGTGGAAACCCAACTCGTAGCGGCGGTGTTCTGTCGGCAATTTCAGCAACGGTTGCTGGGGGCTCCTCTGCCGGTAACGACTGGGCCACTTCTGATGCCGTAACCAATTTCCCAGTGGCGCGTATCGTCGAAGCACTGGAAAAACCCGGTGGTAAATACCAACACAACGGTAAAGAACAAACCTTCCCCGATCTCAAAATGATTTGGTGGGCTGGCGGCGGTAACTTCACTCATCATCAGGATACCAACAGATTAATTGCAGCCTGGCAGAAGCCTGAACTGGTGGTGATTTCTGAATGCTACTGGACGGCTGCAGCTAAACACGCCGATATTGTTCTGCCGATAACGACGACCTTTGAGCGCAACGATTTAACAATGACCGGCGACTACAGCAACCAGCATCTGGTTCCGATGAAACAAGCTATCCCGCCGCAGTTTGAAGCACGGAATGACTTTGATGTCTTCGCCGATCTGGCTGAGATGCTCAACGCGGGAGGAAAAGCCGTTTATACGGAAGGAAAAGATGAAATGGGCTGGCTGCGTGAGTTTTACGACGCAGCGCAGAAAGGTGCACGGGCACAGCGCGTCAACATGCCACAGTTTTCTGCTTTCTGGCAGGCGAACAAGCTGATTGAAATGCGCAAAAACCCGAAAAATGAAGCCTACGTGCGCTATGCGGAATTCCGCAAAGACCCGGTGATGAACCCGCTAGGTACACCGAGCGGTAAAATCGAGATCCACTCAAAAACCATCCAGGACTTTGGCTATAAAGATTGCCCTGGGCACCCAACATGGCTTGAACCAGACGAATGGGTGGGGAATGCTCAACCAGATCAGCTACAGCTGTTAACCGCGCACCCGGCACACCGTCTGCATAGCCAGCTTAATTATGCCGAATTGCGCAAGAAGTATGCCGTGGCGAACCGTGAACCCGTCTATATCCATTCAGCGGACGCTGCAAAACGGAATATTAGCAACGGGGATACGATACGGGTATGGAATGATCGTGGACAGGTCCTAGCCGGGGCCGTAGTTACTGAAGGAATCAAACCGGGTATTGTCTGCATTCATGAAGGGGCCTGGCCGGATATTGATCCCGCAACAGGTATCTGCAAAAACGGCTGTGCTAATGTGCTGACTAAAGATATTCCGACATCACAACTGGCAAATGGCTGTTCCGCGAATACCGCACTGGTTAAATTAGAGAAATATTCAGGGGCTGAGTTAACCCTCAGCGCATTTACGCCGCCAGTCGGGGCGTAACACAAAACATTAAGCCCCACAGGCATTGGCTTGTAGGGCTTATTTTCTCGGCTGGCTTTGCTGACCGGCTGATAAGTGAAGCTGTTAATAATCCTTCGGCAAATGCCGAATAGCCACCAGCTTACCGCGTTTAATCTCAATATAATCTCCACGACGTAATTCACCGAGAATCGCCATAATCGTGCTGCGCGCCAATTGCGTACGCATCTGAATAAAATCCGCCACATTAACTTCACGGCGTAATTCAGCCGGCTGGGAATTTAACTCGAGCAATTTATTGCGGATCATTACATAGGCCGGCACACCGACCAGATGCTCGTCACGCAAAGAGAAGATCTGCACAAACCAAGCCAGAAGATTAGCAACAGGTTCCCATAACTGCTGTTTGGTAAAGACTTCAAATGCCTCTTCGGCGTTTATAACCCGAGCCATACAAGGTTCTTCAACTTTCATATACCAGCCTCCCCGAGGTCGTAAACACTCAACAAGACCATAAATCATCTCGCCTCGTCCGGAAGAAAGCACTAAGCCATCGCTTGCTCGAATAAACTTAAATTCCCCTTCTTTGAATAAGTAGAGGGATTTTTGGTTTTCCTGAACGGCATATATTTCATCTCGCGGATAAAGAATATGTTCCGTGCCTAACGTAGAAAGTGCCTGCTGTAAAATGACCATCTCAGCAGTGGGTCGTGGCGAATAAATAGAGTGAACTGCACCATCACTACTCTGGTCATTTAAACTGCCCATGAATTAACCCCTTGCCATACTTATTATCAATATAATAGCTGACAAAAAAGCGGCTTTCGCCGCCTTCTCAATCACGAAATAAATCCGGTTTATTTTCTACGCCAGGTCGTACCCTGCGGGCCATCTTCCAGCACGATTCCCATCTCATTCAGACGATCGCGAGCCTGGTCTGCCATCGCCCAATCTTTTGATTGGCGGGCATCGTTACGCTGTTTGATAAGCGCTTCGATTTCAGCCACTTCGCTGTCATCGGCTTGCACGCTGCTTTGCAGGAATACTTCTGGTTCTTGCTCAAGTAAGCCCAGCACTGCTGAAAGCTGACGTAACGCAGCAGCCAGGCCATTTGCCGCAGCCAAATCTTCTGTTTTCAGGCGGTTAACTTCGCGCGCCATATCAAACAACACGGAATAAGCTTCCGGAGTATTAAAGTCATCGTCCATTGCTTCGCGGAAACGGGCTTCAAACGCTTCGCCACCAGCAGGCTGCGCATTGGCATCTGTGCCACGCAGCGCGGTGTACAAACGCTCCAGTGAAGTACGCGCTTGTTTCAGGTTTTCTTCGCTGTAATTCAGTTGGCTACGATAGTGGCCTGACATCAGGAAGTAGCGAATGGTTTCCGCATCGTAATACTTCAGAACATCACGCACAGTGAAGAAGTTACCTAAAGATTTAGACATTTTCTCACGATCAACCATCACCATCCCTGAGTGCATCCAGGTGTTGACGTACTCACCCCCGTGCGCACAGGTTGACTGAGCAATTTCGTTTTCGTGGTGCGGGAACATGAGATCTGAACCGCCGCCATGAATATCAAAATGATTGCCAAGCTGTTTGCAGTTCATCGCTGAACATTCAATGTGCCAGCCAGGACGACCTTCACCCCATGGGGATGACCAGCTTGGTTCACCAGGTTTGGACATTTTCCACAATACGAAATCCATTGGATTACGTTTAACATCTGCCGTCACTTCTACGCGCGCACCGGCCTGCAACTGCTCCAGATCCTGGCGAGAAAGTTTGCCGTAATCGGCATCGGACTCGACGGAGAACATCACGTCACCGTTGCTGGCAACATAGGCGTGATTACGCTCGATAAGCTGTTCAACAATTTCGATGATATCCGGGATATGTTTGGTTGCGCGTGGCTCGCTATCCGGGCGCAAAATATTCAGCGCGTCGAAATCAACGTGCATTTCAGCCACCATACGGTCAACGAGCGCGACAAAATCTTCGCCATTTTCGTTAGCACGCTTGATAATTTTATCGTCAATATCGGTAATATTGCGCACGTACTTCAGGTTATAACCGAGATAACGCAGGTAGCGGGCAACCACATCGAAAGCAACAAAAGTACGGCCATGTCCGATATGACACAAATCGTAAACGGTGATACCACACACGTACATGCCAACATCTGGGGCATGAATAGGTTTGAATTCCTCTTTTTGGCGACTCATTGTATTAAAGATTTTTAACATCAGGGGATTCCATATAAGCGTGTGTAGTCGATATTGGGCTATATGTTACCTCAAAATTCCATCAGCACGCAGCACGCTTTGCAAGGTGATGAACAGGTGCAGTTATGCTATAACAACCACCTTGTGTCATGGCACCGTCTGCCTGAACACTGTCTGACTAATATAGGATACACAGCATGGTTACTTTTCATACTAATCACGGCGATATCGTAATCAAAACTTTTGATGATAAAGCGCCGATTACTGTTAAAAACTTCCTCGACTACTGCCGCGAAGGTTTCTACGACAACACCATTTTCCACCGTGTGATCAACGGTTTTATGATCCAGGGCGGCGGTTTTGAACCGGGTATGAAGCAGAAAGAGACCAAAGACACCATTCAAAACGAAGCGAACAACGGTCTGAAAAACACCCGTGGTACGCTGGCAATGGCGCGTACTCAAGCTCCACACTCTGCGTCAGCTCAGTTCTTCATTAACGTAGCTGATAACGACTTCCTGAACTTCAGCAGCGAAAGCATGCAAGGTTGGGGTTACTGCGTGTTTGCTGAAGTAGTAGAAGGCATGGACGTAGTTGAAAAAATCAAAGGCGTGTCCACTGGTCGCAGCGGTATGCACCAGGACGTTCCTAAAGAAGACGTGGTTATCACAAGCGTAACCGTAAGCGAATAATTCGCCCCATGGCGACGCTTTTTATCGCAGATTTACATCTGTGTTCAGAAGAACCGGCGATTACCGCCGGTTTTCTGCGTTTTCTGGCGGGCACCGCGCGTGGGGCCGATGCACTCTATATTCTTGGCGACCTGTTTGAAGCCTGGATTGGAGACGACGACCCCGAGCCGCTGCACCGCCAAATTGCCCTGGCCATTAAAGAGTTGGTTGATTCCGGTGTGCCCTGCTTCTTTATTCATGGCAACCGTGATTTTCTACTCGGTAAACGCTTTGCACGTTTAAGTGGGATGACGTTGCTGCCGGAAGAACACGTGCTGGATCTGTATGGCCGCAAAATGTTGCTGCTGCATGGCGATACACTTTGTACCGACGACCACGGTTATCAAGCCTTCCGCAAGAAAGTCCACCAACCATGGCTGCAATGTTTGTTCCTCGCCCTCCCGCTGTTTATCCGTAAAGGTGTAGCTGCAAAAATGCGCGCCAACAGTAAAGCGTCTAACAGCGCTAAATCGATGGCGATTATGGATGTGAATCCACATACGGTGACCCGCATGCTTACCCGTCATCAGGTTCAGTGGATGATTCACGGCCATACTCATCGCCCTGAAATTCACTCTATTAGTGCTAATGGCAAACCCGCGTTTCGCTGCGTGCTGGGCGCATGGCATAGTGAAGGTTCGATGATTAAAGTTAGCGCCGAAGACGTCGAATTAATTCCTTTCTCCTTTTAAACAAAATCGCCTCTTTTTGCTGCCTTGTTAGCCACGCAACCGTTTTCCTTGCTCTATGTTCATGCTATTCTCTGAGCCCTTCTGACCGACCGAGCCACGTTCGGTGATGTTTGCATACCCACAGGAGTTTTGAGACGCATGTCCTCCAACCAGACCCCGGCGCGTATTGCCATTGTCATGGGTTCCAAAAGTGACTGGGCTACCATGCAGTTTGCCGCAGAAATCCTCACCGCACTTGATGTTCCGCACCACGTAGAAGTGGTTTCCGCACACCGCACCCCAGATAAACTTTTCAGCTTTGCCGAACAAGCGAGCAGCAATGGTTATCAGGTGATTATTGCGGGCGCGGGCGGTGCTGCGCATTTGCCGGGCATGATAGCGGCGAAAACATTAGTTCCTGTTCTGGGTGTGCCCGTTCAGAGTGCGGCATTAAGCGGCGTGGACAGTCTCTATTCCATCGTACAAATGCCTCGTGGTATTCCGGTGGGTACTCTGGCTATCGGCAAAGCGGGGGCCGCCAACGCAGCCCTGCTGGCGACGCAAATTCTCGCACTGCATGACCAGGCTCTCACTCAACGTCTGGAAGCCTGGCGCCAGGCACAAACCGATGAAGTGCTGGATAACCCGGACCCTCGAGGTGAAGCATGAAGCGTGTTTGCGTACTCGGTAATGGCCAGTTAGGCAGAATGCTGCGCCAGGCGGGCGAACCGCTGGGTATCGCAGTTTATCCCGTTGGGTTAGACGCTGAACCCGAAGCCGTCCCGTTTGCACAAAGCGTTATCACTGCTGAAATTGAACGCTGGCCCGAAACCGCCCTTACCCGCGAACTGGCTCGCCATAACGCGTTTGTAAACCGCGATGTATTCCCAATAATTGCCGACCGTCTGACGCAAAAACAGCTGTTCGATAAGCTAGAACTGGCGACGTCCCCCTGGCAATTACTTTCCAGCCGCGACCAATGGGCTGATGTGTTCCAGAACCTGGGTGAACTGGCCATCGTGAAACGCCGCGTCGGTGGATATGACGGGCGCGGGCAATGGCGTTTACGCAGCGACGAAACGTCCCAATTGCCAGATGAATGTTACGGCGAGTGTATCGTTGAGCGTGGCATTAATTTTTCTGGTGAGGTGTCTCTTGTCGGTGCGCGCGGGCATGACGGTACAACGGTGTTTTACCCGTTGACGCATAACCTGCATCAGGACGGCATTCTGCGTACCAGCGTGGTTTTCCCCCACGCCAACGTTGAGCAACAGCAGCAGGCTGAAGCCATGCTGTCAGCTATCATGCATGAGTTGAACTATGTCGGCGTGATGGCGATGGAGTGTTTCATCACGCCAGCAGGATTGCTGATTAACGAGCTGGCACCTCGCGTACACAACAGTGGGCACTGGACGCAAAACGGCGCATCAATCAGCCAGTTTGAATTGCATCTGCGCGCGATTGTTGACTTGCCGCTGCCACAACCCGTTGTTAACTCACCGTCCGTCATGATTAACCTTATCGGCACCGCGCTTAATTACGACTGGCTAAAACTGCCATTAGTGCATTTGCATTGGTACGATAAAGACGTCCGTGGCGGGCGCAAAGTGGGTCATCTCAACCTGAACGACAGCGATACCGGCAGGCTGAACGCAACACTTGAAGCAATAGTACCGCTGTTGCCAGCCGATTATGCCAGCGGCATTGCCTGGGCACAGAGTAAACTCAGCCAGTAATCATCAGGGCGACTGGCTCTAACGCTTGCTCGCCCTGCAACTCGATCCTCGCATAACTTTCTTTTCTCCGTTTCAAGGCGCACAATCCACGGCGTTTCGGCCTCACTCGCTTTAAGGTTTATGTATGCAAATCGCTCGTCCCAATACTCAAAATTATGAACATCTGCTGCGCGCTGATATCCCGCTAATCGATGTCCGCGCCCCGGTTGAATTTAGCCAGGGGGCTATGCCTGCTGCACTAAATTTACCGCTGATGTCTGATGATGAGCGTGCGCAGGTGGGCACTTGCTACAAACAACGTGGGCAGGAAGCGGCGGTGGAATTAGGCCATAGCCTGGTCCATGGCGAAATCCGTGAAGCTCGTTTGCAGAAATGGCTCGAACATAGCCGCAAAAATCCGCAAGGGTATCTGTGCTGTGCCAGAGGTGGCATGCGCTCACACCTCGTTCAGCAATGGTTACGCAACGCAGGCGTTGACTATCCGCTGGTAGAAGGCGGTTATAAAGCGCTGCGCCATTACGCGATGGACGTGATTGAAACGCGCGCGCGCTGGCCGATGATCCTTGTCAGTGGTAATACTGGCGGTGGCAAAACCATTCTGATTCGCTCGCTGCCAACCGGAGTCGACCTCGAAGGGCTGGCGCATCACCGTGGCTCGTCATTTGGCCGCACGATTGTCGAGCAACCTTCGCAGACAAATTTTGAAAACAACCTGGCAGTGTCATTACTCAAAAAAAGTGACGGCACACAAGTAACCTGGGTTGTCGAAGATGAAGGGCGCATGATTGGCTCACGCCATATCCCGGAATGCTTCAGAGAACAAATGCTGCGCTCACCGATTGTGGTGATTGACGATCCGTTTGATCAACGCTTAGAGCGGCTAAAAATCGAATATTTTCAGCAAATGAGCGCTGCGTTTTTGTCGGTTAACGATGAAGAAACGGCGTGGCAGAATTATGGCGAGTATTTGCATCATGGTCTGTTTGCCATTCGTCGCCGTTTAGGAATGGAGCGCTTTGCGCAGTTCACTGCTCGTCTGGATGAAGCGCTGGCATTGCAACGCAAAACCGGTTCTGTTGACGGGCATCTCGCCTGGCTTGCCCCGCTGCTCGAAGAATATTACGACCCAATGTATCGTTATCAATTGAGCAAAAAAGCGGACAACATTGTCTTTCGTGGGGATTACCAGCAGGTGGAAGCCTGGCTGCGTGAGAATATTTAGTGAGTGGCTGGCGTTAAGCACAACGCCAGCCTGTTAGTCATAAACCTACGAAGCAACGAACTGGCGGAATAGCGCTTTGCCTTTCAGCAAGCGCACGCCCAACCATCCGCCACAAATCGATAACAGCACCGCACCGCTAACCGGCAGAATCACCCACAGGCGCCAGTCTGGTTCCCATGGGAAATCAAACACCTGGGTTTGCAATAGACCTAACGCTGTTTCGGCCCCCATCGCGGCAACCAGCCCGGAAACCAAACCTAATACCGCAAACTCACACCACAATGTGGTGCGCAGCAAGTGTTTTCCGGCACCGAGCGTGCGATAAACGACCAGTTCCTGATGCCGCTGGCGCATACCGACCTGCACCTGAGCCAGCAACAACAAGACCCCGCAAGCGGTGACCAGCACGACCATCACTTCCAGCGCCCGGCTTACTTGTTCCAGCACCTGGCTGACCTGGCGCAATATCGCCCCGATGTCCAGCAAGCTAACCGTTGGGAACTCACGGTTGAGCTGCGTTAACACCCCATTTTTACCGTCTAAGTGGAAGCTGGTCAGCCAGCTTTGTGGCTGGTTATCCAGTGCACCCGGTGGAAAAATAAAATAAAAGTTTGGACGCAGGCTTTCCCAATCGACTTTCCGCAAGCTGGACACTTGCGCTGAGAAATCTTGAGTGTCCCCCATAAACGTGACGGTATCGCCCAGCTTAATATTCAGGCGTTTTGCCACGCCTTCATCCATCGAAACTTCACCTGCT
>DASXXQ010000028.1:0-1788 GCA_036502985.1 Buttiauxella sp. | reverse complement strand
GCGCCGATTCCCGACCTTCGTCTTTGGCGTCACACTCCCCGCGGACTCGCTCGTGGGGCCTCAAATTTCGATCTGCCCGCCCAGCTCCACGACCCGGTTCGCGGGAATGCGGAAGAACTCGGTCGCATCCAGGGCGAGGTTGCTCAAGAAGATGAACAACCGATCCCGCCATGCCAGAAAAACGAATGGTTCGGGCCCCCACCAATGCCCAAACGCGAGCCTGCGGCGAGACCGAAGCCGTAGCTTCTCGCGCCCGATAAAAAATGATGTCTCCATCAGATTGATATGGAAGTGCTCCAGCCGGCATTGCGCAAGCGCGCGCATAACATTTGGCTCATCCATAAAGCCATAACGTACGAGCATCGTATAGAAGCCTTTTCCTCTTTCGTCGATTTCAAGGCGCCGTTCGTCGGGCACATGCGGGATGTCTTCGGTTTTGACCTGCATCAAAACCACGCGCTCGTGCAGCGTCTTGTAGTGTTTCAAGGCATGAAGCAGCACGACCGGGACTTGGCTAAGGTCGCGGGTCATGAAAATCGCGGTCCCCGGCACCCGCATCAGCGATTGCGGGTTGAGGCGTTGAAGGAACGAGGAGAGTGGCAATGCATCGCGCGCACGCATATCCGCAATCAACCGTCTGCCTCGCCACCATGTTCCCATGACCGTGAATGCGAAAATCGCGGCGATAATCGGAAACCAACCACCTTCAACGACCTTCAACAAGTTGGCACTGAAAAACAACAAATCGACAATTGCAAATATGCTGAACAACGGAACCAGGAGCCATATCGGCCACCTCGCGCCCAAGGCCAAGTATGTGAAGCCTAGAATTGTATCGACCGCCATCGTGCCGGTAACGGCAACGCCGTACGCCCCGCCGAGTGCACTGGATGAGCGAAAGCCAACTACCGTGGCAACCACGGCCAGAAACAAGATTGTGTTCACCTCAGGAACGAACACTTGGCCCCTCTCCTGCGCAGAAGTGTGGCGCACCTGCATTCGTGGCAAATAGCCGAGCTGTACCGCTTGGTTTGTTAATGAAAAGGCGCCCGATATCACCGCCTGCGAGGCGATCACCGTCGCTGCGGAGGCCAGGATCACGAGCGGGTACACCGCCCAATTCGGTGCGAGCCGGTAAAACGGATTTTGCAGCGTTTCCGGATCGGTGAGCAGCAACGCCCCCTGTCCGAAGTAGTTCAGCAACAAGCACGGGAACACCAACCCCAGCCAGGCGCGGCGGATTGGAGTCCGGCCGAAATGTCCCATATCCGCATAAAGCGCTTCGGCTCCTGTTACAGCAAGAACAACGGCCCCAAGCAGGATGAAACCAGAGGCCGGATCGCTCATGATTAAATTAATCCCGTATAGCGGGTTGAGCGCCCCAATAATTGTCGGCTGTTGCACGATCTGATCGAGACCCAATAAACCGATCGTCGAAAACCAGACGATCATGAGCGGACCAAAAAATAGGCCGATGCGACCCGTGCCACGCTTCTGTAAAATGAAAAGAAGTACCAGGAAGCTCAGTGTTAATGGCAGTACGTAAGGTTGTAATTCGGGGGCTTTGACCTCCAGGCCTTCAACCGCGCTAAGCACCGAGATCGACGGCGTAAGTATGCCATCCCCAAAGAACAAGGAGCCCCCGATCAGCCCTGCAAAAAGAATCCATCGGTTCCGTCTGCCGGTGGAAGACCGAAGCGCGAGAATGGTCAACGCGAAAATGCCACCTTCGCCGCGGTTGTCGGCCCGCATGAGCACGATGACGTATTTGATCGTGACGATGATGGT
>DASXXQ010000027.1:0-6100 GCA_036502985.1 Buttiauxella sp. | reverse complement strand
CAGGGTTTTGGTAGTTTTGTGTATTTGAGTTTGTTAACATTCTGCTAAATTATCGTGGGCTGTGGGTCCAGATAAGGGAGATATGATGAAGCAGGCATTTCGAGTAGCGTTAAGTTTCTTAATGCTGTGGGCAGCAGTGCTGCACGCAGAAGTTCGTATTGAAATCACCCAAGGGGTGGATTCAGCACGTCCGATTGGTGTTGCGCCGTTCAAATGGGCAGGCCCAGGTGCAGCACCGGAAGATATTGGTGGCATCGTTGCTGCTGATTTACGTAACAGTGGCAAATTCAATCCATTGGATCGCTCACGTTTACCGCAGCAACCTGGCTCCGCTCAGGAAGTGCAACCGGCTGCGTGGACTGCTCTGGGTATTGATGCCGTCGTTGTAGGTCAGGTCACACCAAACGGTGATGGCAGCTATACCGTCGCCTATCAGTTGGTTGATACCTCTGGTGCGCCTGGTACTGTGCTGGCACAGAACTCCTACAAAGTGAACAAACAATGGCTTCGCTATGCCGGTCATACTGCAAGCGATGAAGTGTTTGAGAAACTGGCAGGTATCAAAGGTGCATTCCGTACTCGTATCGCTTACGTAGTACAGACAAACGGTGGCCAATTCCCGTATGAACTGCGCGTGTCTGATTACGATGGCTACAACCAGTTTGTCGTTCACCGTTCACCACAGCCGTTAATGTCACCAGCCTGGTCTCCGGACGGTAGCAAACTGGCTTATGTAACGTTTGAAAGTGGTCGTTCAGCGCTGGTTATCCAGACTCTGGCGAATGGCGCAGTGCGTCAGGTAGCTTCATTCCCACGTCATAACGGTGCTCCAGCGTTCTCTCCGGATGGCAGCAAACTGGCCTTCGCATTGTCGAAAACCGGTAGCCTGAATCTGTATGTGATGGACATTGGCTCTGGTCAGATTCGTCAGGTCACTGATGGTCGCAGTAACAATACTGAACCAACCTGGTTCCCGGACAGCCAGAACCTGGCTTACACCTCCGATCAGGCGGGTCGTCCACAGATTTATAAAGTGAATGTGAATGGCGGTGCTCCACAACGTATTTCCTGGGAAGGTTCTCAGAACCAGGATTCCGATGTGAGTTCCGACGGTAAGTTTATGGTGATGGTGAGCTCCAACGGTGGGCAACAACACATCGCCAAACAGGATCTGGTAGCGGGTGGCGTACAAACTTTATCGTCAACGTTCCTGGATGAAACGCCAAGTCTGGCACCTAACGGCACGATGGTAATCTACAGCTCTTCTCAGGGGATGGGATCTGTGCTGAATCTGGTCTCAACAGATGGGCGTTTCAAAGCGCGTCTTCCGGCAACCGATGGTCAGGTTAAATTCCCTGCCTGGTCGCCGTATCTGTGATAATAAAATATTAAAGGATCAAAGAAATGCAACTGAACAAAGTGCTGAAAGGGCTGATGCTGGCACTGCCTGTTATGGCAATCGCTGCGTGTAGTTCTAACAAGAGCGCCAACAACGAGAGCGGCGAAGGTATGCTGGGCGCCGGCACTGGTATGGACGCTAACGGTAGCAATGGCAACATGTCATCTGAAGAACAGGCTCGCCTGCAGATGCAACAGCTGCAACAGAACAACATCGTATACTTCGGTCTGGACAAATATGATGTGAGCTCTGAATTTGCTGCAATGCTGGATGCGCACGCTAACTTCCTGCGTAGCAACCCATCTTATAAAGTGACTGTTGAAGGTCATGCGGACGAACGCGGTACCCCGGAATACAACATTTCCCTGGGCGAGCGTCGTGCTAGCGCAGTTAAGATGTACCTGCAAGGTAAAGGCGTTTCTGCAGACCAGATCTCCATCGTTTCTTATGGTAAAGAAAAACCAGCAGTACTGGGTCATGACGAAGCGGCTTACGCTAAAAACCGTCGTGCCGTACTGGTTTACTAAGAGAACAGCATGAACAGTAACCTCAGACATCACTTGTTGAGTCTGTCGTTACTGGTTGGCATAGCGGCCCCCTGGGCCGCTACTGCTCAGGCGCCAATCAGTAGTGTCGGCTCAGGCTCGGTCGAAGACCGTGTCACTCAACTCGAGCGTATTTCTAACGCTCACAGTCAACTTTTAACCCAACTCCAGCAACAACTCTCTGATAACCAAAATGATATTGATTCCCTGCGTGGTCAAATTCAGGAAAACCAATACCAATTGAATCAGGTTGTTGAACGTCAGAAGCAAATTCTATTGCAGATTGACAGCCTTGGCAGCGGTGCTGCAGCAGGGCAAGCGGCTGGTAGTACCGACCAGGGTGCTGCGGCTGCAGCTTCACCTGACGCGGGTGCGGCAGCAAATGCACCGGCAGCAGCGGCGCCTACGCAAGGTGGTGACGCTAACAGCGACTACAACGCCGCTATTGCTATGGTGCAGGATAAGTCCCGTCAGGACGAAGCCATTGCTGCATTTCAGAGTTTTGTTAAGAAGTATCCCGATTCAACTTACCAGCCAAATGCCAATTACTGGCTGGGGCAGTTGAATTACAACAAAGGGAAAAAGGATGATGCGGCGTTTTATTTTGCCTCCGTGGTGAAAAATTACCCGAAATCTCCTAAGGCCCCGGATGCAATGTTTAAAGTCGGTGTGATCATGCAAGACAAAGGCGATACCGCAAAAGCGAAAGCTGTGTATCAACAAGTGATCAAACAGTTCCCAAATACCGATGGTGCAAAACAGGCGCAAAAACGTTTGAATGCAATGTAATGTTCGCTGCCTGACCAGATATTGATGTTTTTCCGGTCAGGCTGTGCGAAACGCAAGCAGTTGAGTGATCTGGATCGAAATTCTTGTTGCGTCAAAATCTTAAATCAGTAATATATGCCGCCGTTGCCAAGGGATATCGAACAGCCTGAAAGCGACACGAAAATGGGGCGTTAGCTCAGTTGGTAGAGCAGTTGACTTTTAATCAATTGGTCGCAGGTTCGAATCCTGCACGCCCCACCACTCTTTAAGTGGAATGCAATGAATAAAGCGTGAAGGGTTTGAACCTGCAGCAGGTTTGAGTTGAGCGTAAGCGAAACAGCGTTGCTTTAGCAACGACCCGAAGGGCGATGCCAAAGGCTGAGTCATCCTGCACGCCACACCAAATTTAGACTAAGGCGCCTTCAAGGCGCCTTAGTTGTTTCTGAAGCAGCAAATTCCTCACGACAATTCCCTCATAATTCGCTATCTTGTTTAGCATACAAAACAACTTTGGCCGTTTCTGGTGAAACTCTCCGGAATAACGCTAATTTGGTTAAGCCAGTAAAACGAGAAAGCACTATGAGCGTAATGTTTGATCCAGAAACAGCTATTTATCCTTTCCCACCAAAGCCACAGCCCTTGAGCCCGGACGAAAAGCAGTTCTACCGTGACAAGATCAAGCGTCTGCTAAAAGAGCGTAATGCTGTGATGGTGGCCCACTACTACACCGACCCTGAAATTCAGGCGCTGGCTGAAGAAACGGGCGGGTGCATCTCTGATTCACTCGAGATGGCGCGATTTGGGGCTAATCATCCTGCATCCACACTTTTGGTGGCGGGAGTGCGCTTCATGGGTGAAACAGCCAAAATCCTGAGCCCGGAAAAAACCATTCTCATGCCAACGCTGAATGCTGAGTGTTCATTGGATCTCGGTTGTCCAATTGAGGCGTTCAACGCTTTCTGCGATCAACATCCCGATCGTACCGTTGTGGTCTATGCTAATACGTCTGCGGCGGTGAAGGCACGCGCGGATTGGGTCGTTACTTCAAGCATTGCTGTTGAATTAATTGAACATCTTGACAGTCTCGGTGAGAAAATTATTTGGGCACCGGATCGTCATCTTGGCAATTATGTACAAAAGCAGACCGGTGCTGACGTGTTGTGCTGGCAGGGTGCCTGCATTGTGCATGATGAGTTTAAAACTCAGGCTCTGGCCCGCATGAAAGCGCTGTACCCTGATGCTGCGATTCTTGTACACCCCGAATCACCGCAGGCCGTGGTGGATTTGGCAGATGCTGTTGGCTCTACCAGCCAGCTTATTGCCGCGGCGCAAACATTACCTAATAAGCAACTGATTGTGGCGACCGACCGTGGCATTTTCTACAAAATGCAGCAGGCGTGTCCGGATAAAGAATTATTTGAAGCACCAACAGCGGGCGAAGGTGCAACCTGTCGTACCTGTGCGCATTGCCCGTGGATGGCGATGAACGGCCTCAAAGCTATCGCTGAGGGACTGGAGCAGGGCGGAGCGGCACATGAGATTCATGTTGATGCTGCACTGCGTGAGGGCGCTCTGGTGCCTTTAAATCGAATGTTAGGTTTTGCCGCTGAATTGCGACGCACTATAAAGGGCAACGCGTAAGGATTTTACGTTCAGGAGCTAATATGGATTTTTTTAGCACGCAGAATATTTTGGTCCACATTCCCATCGGAACGGGTGGATATGATTTATCGTGGATTGAAGCGATTGGAACCCTGGCGGGTTTGCTGTGTATTTGGCTTGCAAGTCTCGAGAAAATAAGCAATTACGCGTTCGGTTTACTTAATGTAACGTTATTTGCGGTTATTTTCTTTCAAATCCAACTCTACGCAAGCCTGTTGTTACAGATGTTTTTCTTTGTAGCCAATATTTACGGTTGGTATGCATGGTCGAGACAGACCAATGATAACCAGACGGCTCTTCGTATTCGCTGGTTGCCGCTACCTAAAGCGCTTGCCTGGATTGCGATTTGCGTCGGCGCTATTGGGTTGATGACAGTCTTTATTGACCCTGTCTTTGCACTCCTGACCCGCACGGCGGTTTCGGTAATGCAGGCGATGGGCCTTAATGTGACCATGCCAGAACTTCAGCCTGATGCATTCCCGTTCTGGGATTCCTGCATGATGGTGCTATCGATTGTGGCGATGATTCTGATGACACGCAAATACGTCGAAAACTGGCTTCTGTGGGTCATTATTAACATGATTAGCGTGGTGATTTTTGCTTTGCAGGGCGTCTACGCGATGTCGCTGGAGTATTTGATCCTGACCTTTATTGCACTCAACGGTAGCCGCATGTGGATTAACAGTGCGCGTGAACATGGCTCACGCGCCTTGTCTTAATCAGTGATGATGATGAGCATGGCCTTGATGGTCGTGCTCATTTAAATCGCAATCCTGGCCATGGCAAAGCTGATACTCCATTTGTACTGTGGCATGTTCAATCTGATATTCATCTTTTAGAAAATGGTGAATTCGTTCCAGTAGCGCATCATGATCGTGTGGTGGCACCACCTGAACATGTAGCGTCATCAGCGGTTTTTCACCCACTAACCAGATATGCACATGATGGACATTGCGTACCTCGGGAATCGTTCTGGCGAGTTTGCGTTTCAGTACCGGAATATCAATAGCGTGAGGTGCACCTTCGAGAAGTTCGTTGACGCTTTCTTTCAGCAAACTCCACGCGCTGCGCAGAACCAGACATGACACCAGCACCGAAAGAATCGGGTCAATTGGTGTCCAGCCCGTCCACAGAATAATTAGCGCTGCTGCTATGGCGCCCACCGAACCTAACAAATCTCCCAGTACGTGCAGGGCAGCGGCACGAACGTTAATATTCTTCTCTTCATTTCCGCGATGCAAAATCCAGAACGAAAACAGATTTGCCAACAATCCGGCAAACGCAATAATCAGCATCGTCCAACCGGCTATCGGTTGTGGATGAGAAAAACGGACAACCGCTTCCCAAACAATAAGAACCGTAATAACCACCAGAGCAATCGCATTAACAAAAGCGGCGAGTGTGGTCAGTCTCAACCAACCGAAGGTATGACGAGCATTGGGTGGGCGACGGGCAAATCTTACGGCCAGTAAAGCAACCAACAAAGCCGCGGCATCGGTCAGCATATGGCCTGCGTCGGCAAGCAAGGCTAATGAGCCTGAAAGCACACCGCCAATGACTTCGGCCACCATAAAAGTCGCGGTGACGGCAAACGCCCATAACAGACGTCTGGAGTTTGAATCGCTCGAGGAATGTTGATGTGTATGCGCCATGGTTTCTCTGTTCTGGAAACAATAATGCGCTAATTATAACCACTAACGCTGATTAACTTGTTGAATAAAGCTCG
>DASXXQ010000026.1:0-5615 GCA_036502985.1 Buttiauxella sp. | reverse complement strand
AGCATGGGCATGCGCACTATTGGTGTGGAAGATTCGTGGCTGGATGTGTTTCGTCACGGTATTTTACCTTGCATCGCACTGACCTTTTATAACCTCTCAAACTACGTGCGCTACATCCGTTCTAACACCATTACTCAGCTTTCTGCCGATTACGTGCAAACGCAATTGGCATACGGCGCTACGCGTCGCTCAATCTTATTCCGCCATGTTCTCAAAAACGTATTGTTACCTGTCATCACTTTGTTTGGGCTCTCTTTTGGCGAGCTGGTGGTCGGGGCGTACGTGACAGAGAGTGTGTTCTCCTGGCCGGGAATGGGGCTGCTAGGGATTCAGTCGATTACTTCACTGGATTACCCGCTGATCATGGCGATGATCATGCTTTCTTCGACGATGCTTATCGTCGGTAATTTATTGGCAGATCTGTTATATCGCGTGGCTGATCCGCGCATTAAGGCGTTGAGGTAAGACGATGAGTAGACGTTGGCAACAAGTTAAACATGGCCTGAAACGTAATCGTCCAGCTCAATTTTCCTTACTGGTACTGATAATCTTCAGCATCGCGGCATTACTGGCAGCACTTAGCCCGTGGGACCCCAACCAGATGTCGCTGACTGCAAGGCTTTTGCCGCCAGATGCAACCCACTGGTTCGGCACCGATGACTATGGGCGTGACTATTTCACCCGCGCACTGTATGGCGGTCAGATTTCCCTGATGGTGGGTTTTCTGGCAATGCTATTTTCAACGTTGATTGGCACGTTAGTGGGTACCGTAAGTGGTTATTTTGGCGGGCGAATTGACAACCTGATGATGCGCGTGGTCGATATTTTACTGTCGATTCCAGCGTTCTTTTTATTGTTAGTTTTAAATGCTTACCTCAAACCTGGCATCGCCAACATTATTTTGATTATCAGCGCGCTGACATGGATGAATATGTCGCGTCTGGTGCGCGCTGAAACGTTGTCAGTCAAAGAACGGGAATACGTGATTTACGCGCGTGCCTGTGGTGAACACCCGTTAATGATTATCGCCCGCCATATTATCCCGAGTATTTTGCCCACCATTATGGTGGCAGCAACGCTGAATATCGCCTCTGCCATCCTGATGGAGTCGACGTTGAGTTTCCTTGGACTCGGCGTGCAGCAACCTAATGCCTCATGGGGAAGCATGCTCAACAATGCGCAATCCTTTATCGGCGAAGCCACATGGCTTGCGATGTTCCCGGGCGTTCTGATTTTGCTGACGGTCCTGAGTTTTAACGTACTCGGCGACGTTTTGCGTACTGCCTTTGAGCCAGGAGCGAACCGCGATGAATAACTTACTGGAACTCGATAACTTGCAAACGTCCTTCTTTACCCGCGAAGGGGAAGTAAAGGCGGTGCGTGGCGTGAGCTTTGCGGTGAAACGTGGCGAAGTCGTGGGGATTGTCGGCGAATCTGGCTGTGGCAAAAGTGTCACCTGTAAATCGGTGCTCAAACTGTTGGGCAGCAACGGTAAAGTCGTGGGCGGCCATGTCCACTTTATGGGCGAAGATTTAGCCCGTAAAACGCCAGAGCAAATGCGCCATATTCGCGGTAATGACATTGCGATGATCTTTCAGGACCCGATGACCGCACTTAATCCCGTGCTGACCATTGGCAAGCAGATGAGCGAAATTCTGATTCGTAATCAGAATCTTGGCAAAAAAGCGGCGAAAGAAAAATCAATTGCCATGCTGCAACAAGTGGGGATTGGTAACGCCGAACAGCGCTATAACCAATATCCACATGAATTCAGCGGCGGTATGCGCCAGCGCGTGATGATAGCCATTGCGCTGTCTTGCCATCCGGCATTGTTGATTGCCGATGAGCCAACGACTGCACTTGATGTGACTATTCAGGCGCAAATACTGCGTCTGCTAAAACAACTGCAACAGCAAACTGACACGGCAATCATGCTGATTACCCACGACCTCGGTGTTGTGGCACAGGTGTGTTCGCGCGTGGTGGTGATGTACGGTGGGCTGGTGATGGAGCAGGGCAGCGTGGAGGATATTTTCTATCGCCCCGCACACCCTTACACTCGAGGATTGTTGGCATCGCTGCCGCGTCAGGGAGACGTGGGTGCTCGTTTGTCACCGATCGAAGGCTCGCCTCCTGGGCTTCTTAATCCTCCGCCGGGCTGCCCGTTTGCCGAGCGTTGCCCGCAGCGCATGGAACGTTGCAACACGTTGCCGCCGATGTATCAAACAGGTGCCGGACATCAGGCCATGTGCTGGTTATGGGAATCGGAGGTGAATAATGCAGGACGTTAAGCCGTTAGTGCGCGTGAAAGGGTTACGCAAATACTTCCATAGCCACCAGGGTTGGTTTAACAAAACGCCGCCGGTGAAAGCCGTGGATGGTGTGAGTTTCGATATCTTTCCGGGTGAAACCTACGGGCTGGTGGGTGAGTCCGGTTGTGGGAAGTCGACGTTAGGGCGCAGCGTATTACGCCTGTTTGACATTACCGACGGTGAAATTGAGTTCGCGGGCCAGGACATTGCCAAAATGAGCGACCAGCAACTCAAGCCATTGCGTCGCCGCATGCAGGCCATTTTCCAGGACCCCTATTCATCACTTAATCCCGGTATGACAGTGGCGCAGTTAATTGCCGAACCGATGAAAATCCACGGTTACGATAAAAAGCAGCGCGAATCACGTACCCTTGAGCTGTTGGAAAAAGTAGGGCTAAAAGCCGAGCATCTTAACCGTTTCCCACATGAGTTTAGTGGCGGCCAGCGGCAGCGTATTAGCATTGCCCGAGCCCTGTCGGTTAACCCTGAATTTGTGCTTTGCGATGAACCCCTGTCGGCACTGGATGTTTCCGTTCAGGCGCAGGTGGTGAACATATTGCAGGATTTGCAGCAGGCATTTGGGCTGACTTATCTGTTTATCGCCCACGACTTATCGATGGTTCGCCATATTTCCGATCGTATTGGCGTGATGTACCTCGGTGCACTGGTGGAAGAGGCTCCCGCGGAGACACTTTATACTGAACCCGCACACCCTTATACCCGGGCGTTGCTGGCATCCATTCCGGTTGCTGACCCACATGTGCAAATGCTGGATCACGGGGGAATCAAAGGCGAACTGCCGGGCGCAATGAGCGACTGGCCTGGCTGTAAATTTAGTAACCGCTGCCCGAGAGCGATGGAAAAATGCCAGAGTCACTCGCCAGTAATGCAGGAAATTTCCCCAGGCCACCGTGTTGCTTGTTGGCTGTTCACCGAGTCGCAATGATTAGCGATACCGTTTCAGCGTGCAGAAATGTACTATGACGCCCATTGCTAAACAGGAGAGAAATGATGTCTGAACAATTATCTGCCGACCAGGAACTGGTATCTGATGTGGTGGCATGCCAGCTGGTGATTAAACAAATTCTGGATGTAATTGATGTGATTGCACCGGTTGAAGTGCGTGAAAAAATGGCAAATCAATTGAAGACTATTGATTTCGCAACGCACCCAGCAGCGGCAGACCCGGTGACCCGCCGCGCCATTCAAAAAGCGATTTCGTTGATTGAGTTGAAGTTTACGCCGCAAGGTGAAGCGCATTAAATCTGCAAGTAAATCGCCCTTTGTGAAAAGGGCGATTTATCGTTTATCGTTAAAAGAACGTCATCACCAGCAAGTAACTCGCCGCACAGGCGCAGCTCACCCCAATCAGCCCTGGCAAAATGAAACTGTGGTTAATAATGAATTTGCCAATTTTGGTGGTGCCGGAGCGATCAAACCCGATACAGGCCAGGTCGCTTGGATACGTTGGCAGCACAAAATAGCCATAAGATGCCGGGAAGAAGGCAATTAACATCTTCGGCTCAACGCCTAACATTAGCCCCATTGGCGCGACAGCGGTTAAAGCCGCAGCCTGGCTATTGACCAGTTTGGAAACCAAAAACAGTACGATGGCGTACGTCCACGGATGGCTTTTCACTACACCTTCCAGTGCCATTTTTAGCTCTTCAAGGTGCGCCTGGAAGAAGGTATCACTCATCCATGCCACACCAAATACTGAGAAAATGGCCACCATTCCGGCTTTAAACACCGCACCGTTTGAGATAGCCGACGCGTTAACTTTGCACACGACAAGCATTACTGCGCCGGCAATCAGCATCATCATCTGGATAACCAGATTCATGGATAGCGGTTTTAATGCGCCTTTTATTTCAAATGCTGGACGCAGTGTCGGGATTGCCCCCAATAACACCACCACCAGAATCCCCGCAAAGAAAATCCACGTTGACCAGTAAGCTTGTTTTGGGAAAACCTGGTTCATCAGCGTTTCGCTGCTGCCGTAGATAAATTCACGCTGTTTAGGATCTTCGAGCTTTGCCTGAAACTCTTTGTCGTCTTTTAAATCTTTGCCACGGCGCAGACTCCACAGTGCGGCAATCAGCACGCCAAAGAGAGAGGCAGGCACGGAAACGCAAAGAATATCGAGAATACCCCAAGCCTGACCAACACCATGATTTGAGGCAATAATCGAAATGAGTGATACCACGGCAACCGATACGGGGGAGGCGGTAATGGCCATTTGTGAGGCAATTGAAGCCACCGCCATAGGGCGTTCCGGGCGAATACCTTTCTTGAGGGCGATATCAGCGATAATCGGGAACATTGTGTACACCACATGGCCCGTACCACACAGGAAGGTCAACATCCAGGTGGTGAATGGCGCGAGTAGCGTGATGTGTTGAGGATGTTTACGCAGCAAGCGCTCAGCGAACTGCATCATTACATTCAGGCCACCTGCTGTTTGCAATGTTGCCGCACAGCCAATTACGGCAAGAATGGTCAGCATCACATCGACCGGGGGCTTTCCTGGCTCAAGACCGAAGATAAAAGTCAGAATAAACAGCCCAATTCCACTGATTAACCCTAACCCCATCCCACCAAAGCGTGTCCCTACCAACAGACATAAAATAATGACAATGAATTCTATAGTTATCATGATAATCCCTTAACGTTTCTGGTCTTATTAGCATTACAGAATGTAAGGTTTATCATTGAGACACAGATCTTATTTGTTAAAACTCAACAAAAACATATGCTTATAACAAAAAATTAACAAATTAAAGAAAAGGGCGGAGGAATACAAGTATCATCCGCCATGGTTTCTAGAAGGGGATATGCCAGGTTTTTAGGTGAGGAAGCACTGCATAGTCCTCGGCAACATCAACGACTAACGTCATTTCACTGCGTTTGAGCAAAATGAGTATGCCGTTGGTATCGGGCGTGACTTGCATCTCCGTTATCGGTTGCTGGGTATCAAAATCCCAGACGCAAACAAACTCGGGGCTTTGCTCCTGACTCCGCAGAACCAGATAGCTCAGGTCCTGTACTGCTGGGTTATCCGGGGCATTTCCTTGCCACAGCTCGGCCTGACCATGTAGCCATAAAGCTTGCCCACTGTGCGCGGTGGAAAAGTGTCGGGGCTGGCTATTGTTCAGTTGTACGACACGGGCGTCATGCATGATCGCCAACGGGCCATGGGTGCTAAAGATTGCGGGTACGCCTTCCACATCAAGCGTTTTACCTTGCAGATGAAGTGTCCAGTCGATTTGTTGGCGATGTGGGTTTTGTACGCTGCTGATATCG
>DASXXQ010000025.1:0-15491 GCA_036502985.1 Buttiauxella sp. | reverse complement strand
AAGTAAACGCGGAATGTGCCGACGTTAGTCATGCTACGCCCATTAAGAACTGAAACACTCTCACTATTGTACGTGCGGTTGTATTCTTCAATTTCTTTGCTGCGTGAATCTATATAAGGTTTCAACAACCTGGCCTTATGTAAACGCTCTATTTCTTCGGTTGAAAGAAAATGAATACTGGTGGTGTCAATATTAATACTGCGCTTAATACGGCGGCCGCCAGACTGCGACATACCGCTCCAGTTTTTAAACGCATCGGAAACCAACGCGTAGGTTGGAATAGTGGTAATTGTATTATCCCAGTTACGCACTTTCACTGTTGTCAGGCCAATATCCGTTACCGCACCATCAGCACCAAATTTAGACATTTCCAGCCAGTCACCCAGCTTTAACATACGGTTTGCTGAAAGCTGAATCCCCGCAACCAACCCAAGAATAGGGTCTTTAAATACCAACATCAGCACCGCTGCCATTGCACCCAGACCACTGATAAGAATTGCTGGCGATTGGCCAATAATTCTTGAGACGATCATGATACCAATGACTATCGAGCTAATTAATTTCACACCCTGGAATATGCCTTTTAGCGGAATATTCGACGTAACGGTAAATTTCTGTGAGAAATTATAAATAACATCCAACAAAGAAAATAACGACAGCAAAGAATAAATCATAATCCACAGCTGTGCGCAGGTGATCAGAATATCGCTAACATCACTTCCTTTATGCAACCACAGCACCGCCTGGATATTGACGATAACCCCTTGCAGGGTAAGCGCAACTCGATGAAATAGCTTATTTTCCGTGATAATTTGCAGCCAGATATGGTGACTGGTGCTGGCGCGTTTTTCAAAGGTCCGCAGAACAACGCGGTGTAGAATAAAATGTACTACCAATGAAAATAGAAAAATAATAGCTAATACCACAAATATCGACGTTGTCTCATCAATGACAACACCGAATTTGCTAAAAAGTGAAACCAAATCTTTCATAATATCTCCTTCAAATCCAGCGCATATAATGATGGCAGATGAAAAGATGTGCAACTTTACGCGTGATTTTTATTCATTGAATATTCTTTACAATATTTTCATTGCAATGATCGGTAATGGATCATTCTCAATGATAATAAAAAGATAAAAACAGTTTCAAGCAACGGGTGGTTTTCTCGCGGCTGGCTATACTCAATTAATAATAGATTCGCCTGCGGGCGCATAAAACGAGATAACAGCATGCCTTTAAGTGACTTTGTTCCTTCTGAACCCTACACCCTCGGTATTGAACTGGAATTACAGATAATCAACCCGCCAGCCAACGATCTTAGCCAGGATTCATCGTTGTTGATTGATGCACTGAAAGGTGCAGTGACCGAAGGGGAAGTCAAACATGACATCACTGAAAGTATGCTGGAAATCGCAACTGGCATTTGTGCCGATATCGCGCAGGCTAATTCACAATTAACTCATTTACGCCAACATGTTCTGCAAGCGGCGGGCGCACATCATCTGGCCATTTGTGGCGGGGGAACGCATCCGTTTCAAAAATGGCAGCGTCAGGAAGTATGCCAGAGCGAACGATATAATCAGACGCTTGAGCTGTACGGCTACTTAATGAAACAGGCCACGGTATTTGGCCAGCATGTGCATGTCGGATGTGAAAACGAAGAAGATGCGATCTATTTACTGCACGGTTTATCGCGCTTCGTTCCGCATGTTATCGCGCTATCTGCCTCCTCGCCCTATATACAGGGTGCAGATACCACCTACGCCTCGTCACGCCTGAATATCTTCTCAGCGTTTCCGGATAACGGCCCTGCCCCTTTTGTCAGTGACTGGCAAGAGTTTAAATGGATGTACCAACGCCTTGAGTCCAGCAGCATCGTCCAGTCAATGAAAGATTTGCATTGGGATATTCGCCCAAGCCCGAACTTTGGCACCATTGAAGTACGCGTTATGGATACGCCGCTGACTGTGTCTCGTGCGGTAAACATCGCCGGGTTTATTCAGGCCTTGGCCCACTGGCTACTTAGTGAGCGCCCGTTTGTGCCACGTTCTGAAGACTATTTGTTGTATCGTTTTAACCGTTTTCAGGCTTGCCGCTTTGGTTTGGATGGGATTCTGACCGATGTGCGTACCAGCGAACAACGTACACTTGCGCAAGATACTCTACCGTTGCTTGATACTCTCGCGCCTTATGCAGCACAACTTCGTGCAACATCCGCTTTAGAAGCCATTGAGGGTTATGTGCGTAATAATGACAGCGATACACGACGCATTCGTGAGTTTGTCGCAAAAGGGGGGCTCCTGACTGAATTGATGCGTGAGCATTGCGAAATTTGGGCTACACAATGAATTTGTTTTTCTAATTTAATACTAATAAAACTTTGACAACTCTCAAAGTGCCTGAGAAATATATATAATTAGCGGCAGTAAAAGTTCTATTAACTAACACTAACAACAAAAAAGCGATTCATTTCATTTAAATACATGCTAAAGTCGCTCACAAAGTCACTCTGATATTTGTCAGTATAAAGTGAAGCCAGCCCCCTCATTATCAACGCACTTTATTAAAAGGATTTATAGTGTGAATGCACCAACAAACTGTGTAGTAAAAAATATTTATATACTCAGTGATAACAGTTATTTGTTACCTGGCGTGGAAGAGTTGATATCCTCCTTTCAAAATCCGAATGTCACTTTCACAGTTAAACACGTACCAAACAATATGTTGCACAAGCTATTAGCACAATTTCAAGAGCAAACAGACAATCTTGATACAGTTAATTATTTTATTACTGAAAAGCATGTTTTCTACGTCCTGAAATCAAATGGCTTTTCACCTAATGACATTCTGATCCCCCCGACAGTAGGAATAAATGAATTAGAGAAAATACTTATGCAGTGTAATAAAAAAGTTTTAACGTTAAAATCTGATTTTTATTATCGCAACAGGCATTCTCATCGCGAAGTTGAAGTTGTATCTATGTTACTGGAAGGAATACCGCAAAAAAGTATTGCTGACAAGTTAGGAATTTCGGTTAAAACAGTGAGTCACCATAAACAAATCGCGACGAAGAAAAGTGGTTTTTCGAATTTCAATGAATACTACCTGCGTAATTTATCTATTCATCCTCTTATTTAATCATGTAAAACGTTTGTTCCAGCTTAGAACATAAGAGGAACAAACATTGCTAAGAAACGGATTAAGTACTCACTATAGAAAAGCTGTTGAGTTGGGTTCATGAGCCTTATAACGCAGTGCTTCAACAAGTAGCGAAAACGCCGTGGTGTGCTGTTTGCGACTTGGGTAGTAAAGGTAGTAACCGGGGAACGGGGCGCACCACTCTTCCAACACTTTTACGAGTTCACCACGTGCGATGGCGTCTTTTACGGTATCGTCCGGGACATATGCCAGACCTAATCCGACAGTAGCCGCATCAATACGTTGGCGCAGGCAGTTAAATGTGAGTTGCCCATCAACACGCACCCGCAATTCCCGGCCATCTTTTTCAAATTCCCACGCGTACAGTCCGCCCATCGTTGGCAGGCGCATATTGATGCAGTTGTGATTTTGCAACTCCTGCGGGGTTTGCGGCGCGCCATGTTTCGCCAGATATGCCGGCGAGCCCACAACCGTCATGCTCATATCTGGCCCAATACGTACCGCAACCATATCTTTGGCGACCTGTTCACCCAGACGGATGCCGGCATCAAAACGCCCATTGACGATATCGGTCAGCGCATTATCGACGGTGATTTCTACTTTGATATCTGGATATTGGTCTAGAAACGATTTCAGCACTGGCCACAAAACTGAATCAACCGCATGTTCTCCTGCGTTAATGCGGATATTTCCCGCCGGTTTCTCACGCATTTCAATCAGCGCTTCCAGCTCACTTTCTATTTCTGCAAAGCGTGGACCGAGACTTTCCACCAGCTTTTCTCCGGCTTCTGTCGGCGCAACACTGCGCGTGGTGCGCGTAAGTAAACGCAATTCGAGACGCTCTTCGAGGCCGCGAATAGCATGGCTTAACGCTGACTGCGATACACCTAGTTTGGCAGCAGCTTTAGTAAAACTGCGTTCACGAGCCACCACCAGGAAAGAAATCAGGTCGTTAAAATTCTCTTTCAACATGCGCATTTCCACCGTCGGTTCTTATTAAAAGACACTGAGTATAAGCCGATTCATGATTTCAGCTCATAGCTCCTTTCGCATTTAGCGGGCTAATTGCCTGACGCCATTAGCGATACAGTCTTGTTTTCGGATAACACGGCAAGGCAGGAGACGTTTCCTATACTTCAAAGTCGATGTCATCCATTTAAGTCCTAAATACTTCGAGCTGTTGGGTGTTGGCTGCAACTCGAATTATTTAGGGCATAAACCCGGCTGCAAATGCCGAACGGAGGAAAAAATGGAAGAAAAAGTGAAAATTATCCAGGCAGGTTCGCAACCTTCTCAATCAGGTCCGGAAAGTTACTTCACAGGCAGAGTCCGTATTGATGCACCTTTCCAGACCACGCCTCCTGCACGTACCGGCGGTGCAACGGTCACATTTGAACCCGGCGCACGTACCGCCTGGCATACCCATCCGCTTGGCCAAACGCTGATCGTTACGCATGGCCACGGTTGGCTACAGGAATGGGGTTCTGAAATACGGATTATTAATCAAGGCGATATAGTCTGGATCCCTGAAGGTGTGAAGCACTGGCATGGTGCAACACCTGACAACGCAATGACGCATATTGCGATTGCTGAATCACTTAACGGCAGCCCCGTTGAGTGGATGGAACACGTCAGCGACGATCAGTACAAAAAATGATATTTCAATCCGGAGAACCAACATGACGATGAAAGTGCTCGGATATGCGGCTCAATCCGCACAAGCTTCCCTCGCGCCATACGAATTTATGCGTCGCTCACCGCGCCCTGATGACGTGGTGATTGAAGTGATGTATTGCGGCGTGTGCCACTCAGATCTTCACCAGGCACGCAATGACTGGGGGTTCAGTAGTTATCCGCTGGTACCTGGACATGAAGTTGTCGGTCGCGTGGCATCCGTGGGTAGCAACGTGACGAAATTCAAACCGGGTGATTACGCCGGTATTGGCTGCATGGTGGATTCCTGTCGCACCTGCCATCCCTGTAAAGAGGGGCTTGAGCAGTATTGCGAAGAAGGCAACGTCCAGACCTACAACGGTGTCGATCGCCACGATCATTTGCCAACATACGGCGGTTATTCACAAGCCATTATCGCTTCTGAAGATTTTGTGTTGAAAATGCCTGACGGTATGGATCTGAAAGGTGCAGCTCCGCTGCTCTGTGCAGGCATCACTACCTGGTCGCCGCTTCGCCACTGGAATGTGGGTAAAGGCAGCAAAGTTGCCGTTATCGGTCTGGGTGGTTTAGGTCATATGGCACTCAAATTGGCTAACGCAATGGGGGCAGAAGTAACGCTGTTCACCCGTTCTGCCAGCAAAGAAGCCGACGCCCGCCGATTGGGTGCACATCACATTGTTCTTTCGACCGACGATGAGCAAATGGCTTCGGTAACGAATCAGTTTGACCTGATTATCGACACCGTACCTTATGACCACGACATCAATCCTTATATGCCTACGCTTACCCTGGACGGGACATTAGTGTACGTAGGTTTACTGGGAAACATTGAACCGCCGGTCAGTACATTGCCGTTACTTCTTGGCCGTCGTTCGATTGCCGGTTCCTGTATTGGTGGCATCAAAGAAACCCAGGAGATGCTGGATTTCTGCGGTGAGCACGGCATCGTTTCTGATATCGAAATGATCAACATGCAGGAAATCAACGAAGCCTATGAACGAATGCTGAAAAGCGATGTGAAGTATCGTTTCGTGATTGATATGGCGACATTGAAAGCCTGATTGTTCTCACCCTCTCTGTAACAAGAGAGGGTTATCCCCGCCAACTCCTCCACATACCTTCCGCTTCAATATTGGTCCTACCAATCCAGATAAAAACGTGACTGGTTTACGAATAACGACAATTAACCAACACAATTATTGCCATTAATTAACAAAAGATTAACCATTACGCATTGTTTACCCTATATCGCCAGATTGGTCTGACCAATAAAGCGAAAAATAATAAGCACATCACGTTCTGGAGAGTCTTGCATGCAACCCTGGCAACAAGTCTACGACCCCGCGGGTAACATTTGGCTATCAAGCCTTATCGCCGCTATACCGATTATTTTCTTCTTCTATGCACTGATTAAGCTGCGCATGAAGGGTTACACCGCCGCGACCATTACCGTGGGTCTGGCATTACTCGTTGCACTCTTTTTCTACCGCATGCCGGTTGACCGCGCATTGTCGTCAGTGGTGTATGGCTTCTTCTACGGGTTGTGGCCCATTGCGTGGATTATTATCGCCGCCGTTTTCGTTTATAAAATCTCGGTGAAAACAGGGCAATTTGACATTATCCGCTCGTCGATTCTGTCCATTACGCCAGACCAGCGCCTGCAAATGCTTATTGTCGGTTTCTCTTTCGGCGCATTCCTTGAAGGTGCGGCTGGATTCGGTGCGCCCGTCGCCATTACTGCCGCATTGCTGGTTGGCCTCGGCTTTAATCCACTGTATGCCGCCGGTTTGTGCCTGATTGTGAACACCGCGCCCGTCGCATTTGGCGCGATGGGCATTCCGATTATTGTTGCAGGCCAGGTGACCGGACTGGACAGTTTTGAAATCGGCCAGATGGTTGGCCGCCAGTTGCCCTTCCTGACGATCATCGTGCTGTTCTGGATTATGGCGATTATGGATGGCTGGCGTGGCGTGAAAGAGACGTGGCCTGCCGTGATGGTAGCCGGCGGTTCATTCGCCATTGCGCAGTTCCTCAGCTCAAACTATTTAGGCCCGGAACTGCCGGATATTATTTCATCGCTAGTTTCACTGGTTTGCTTGACCGCTTTCCTGCGCGTCTGGAAGCCAGTTCGCATCTTCCGCTTTGGTGATATTGGCGCGTCTGTGGTTGACCAGACGCTGGCTCGCAAAAACTACACCATAGGCCAGGTGGTGCGCGCCTGGATGCCGTTCATCTTCCTGACCGCCACCGTTACTTTGTGGAGTATCCCGCCGTTTAAAGCGTTGTTTGCCCCTGGCGGCGCAATGGCGGACTGGGTAGTTAACTTCTCCGTGCCGTACCTCGATAAAATGGTCGCCAAAATGCCACCGGTCGTGGCTCAGAGCATGGCTTACGCTGCGGTCTATAAATTTGACTGGTTCTCCGCAACGGGTACCGCGATTTTGGTTGCCGCGCTGATTTCCATTGTTTATCTGCGTATGAAGCCAAAGGCGGCTATCGAGACATTCGGAGAAACGCTCAAGGAACTGGCGCTGCCAATTTACTCCATCGGCATGGTGCTGGCCTTTGCGTTTATCTCTAACTACTCTGGCCTTTCGGCAACGCTTGCTCTGGCGCTATCACATACCGGGCATGCCTTCACCTTCTTCTCGCCATTCCTCGGTTGGCTGGGTGTGTTCCTGACCGGTTCTGATACCTCATCAAACGCCTTGTTTGCAGCGTTGCAGGCGACAACAGCACAACAAATTGGTGTATCGGATCTGCTTCTCGTTGCCGCAAACACCACGGGTGGCGTCACCGGCAAGATGATTTCACCGCAGTCTATCGCCATCGCTTGCGCAGCTGTTGGCCTGGTGGGTAAAGAGTCTGACCTGTTCCGCTTTACCGTGAAACACAGCCTGATTTTCACTTGTATGGTCGGCGTAATCACCACGTTGCAGGCGTACGTCTTAACCTGGATGATCCCCTAATGACGATACAGCCGCGCCTGGCCGACCATCTGGTCGAACGCGTTAAGGCGCTTATTAACGAACGTAAACTGGAGGCGGGTATGCGATTACCCGCTGAACGCCAGCTTGCCGCTGAGATGGGCGTTTCACGCTCATCCATTCGCGAAGCTATTCAAAAGTTGATCAGCGAAGGCGTGCTCATTAGCCGTCGCGGCGGGGGGACATTTGTACGCTACGAAGTCCAGCCGTGGTCGGAACAACGTATCGTTCAGCCACTCAAAACGCTGGTTGAAGATGACCCCAACTACCGTTACGACATTTTAGAAGCCCGCCACGCGATAGAAGCCAGTACCGCCTGGTATGCCGCAATGCGAGCAACCCAGGCCGATAAAGAAAAGCTCATTGCCTGTTTTGACGCCACGGTGAAATTCAAAGAGAGCGACGATCCGGATCTCGCCGCACAAGCCGACGTGCGCTTTCACCTGGCGATTGCCGAAGCGTCGCACAACATCGTGTTACTCCAGACAATGCGCGGCTTTTTCGACTTGTTGCAATCCTCGGTAATGCATAGCCGCCAACGCATGTACACCGTACCGACCATTTTTGCCGGACTGACCGAACAGCATAACGAACTATTGCAGGCGATTCTGGCAGGCGACCCGGAACGGGCGCGTAAAGCTGCAAAAACACATCTCGGGTTTGTCCACACCACCATAAAAACCCTGCATGAAGACGAAGCCCGACAAGTGCGAATTAACCGCTTGCCGGATGAAGACACCGACGTAATAAGGGACGAAAATCCATGATTATTTCAGCTGCAACTGATTACCGCGCCGCGGCACAACGCATTCTGCCGCCATTCCTGTTCCATTACATTGACGGCGGGGCTTATGCCGAACACACGCTACGCCGTAATGTTGACGACCTGGCGCAGGTGGCATTAAAGCAGCGCGTGCTGAAAAATATGTCCGAACTCAGCCTGGAAACCAAACTGTTCAACGAAACACTTTCGATGCCAGTGGCGCTGGCACCTGTGGGTTTGTGTGGGATGTATGCTCGCCGTGGTGAAGTGCAGGCGGCCAAAGCGGCCGCTGCCAAAGGCATTCCCTTCACACTTTCCACCGTGTCCGTTTGCCCGATTGAAGAAGTTGCTCCCGCAATTGACCGCCCAATGTGGTTCCAGCTTTATGTCTTGAAAGACCGTGGATTTATGCGCAATGCGCTGGAACGAGCCAAAGCGGCAGGTTGCTCAACGCTTGTGTTTACCGTCGATATGCCAACGCCAGGTGCTCGTTACCGTGATGCGCACTCTGGTATGAGTGGGCCAAATGCTGCGCTGCGCCGCTACTGGCAGTCGGTAACGCATCCGCAATGGGCGTGGGATGTGGGTCTGAACGGCCGCCCGCACGACTTAGGGAACATCTCCGCCTATCTGGGTAAACCCACGGGGCTTGAAGATTACATTGGTTGGTTGGCAAACAACTTTGACCCGTCTATTTCCTGGAGCGATCTGGAATGGATCCGTGAGTTTTGGGACGGCCCGATGATCATCAAAGGTATTCTTGATCCACAAGATGCCAAAGATGCGGTGCGTTTTGGTGCTGATGGCATCGTGGTTTCTAACCACGGTGGCCGCCAGCTCGACGGTGTCCTTTCGTCATGTCGCGCCCTGCCCGCCATTGCCGATGCGGTAAAAGGTGATATCGCTATTCTTGCCGACAGCGGGATTCGCAACGGTCTGGACGTCGTGCGCATGATTGCATTGGGTGCCGATACCGTTTTGCTGGGCCGTGCTTATCTGTACGCTCTGGCCACTCATGGCCAGGCGGGTGTTGCCAATCTACTGAACTTAATCGAGAAAGAAATGCGCGTAGCGATGACGCTGACCGGTGCGAAAAGCATTGCTGAAATCAGCCCTGAGTTACTGGTGCGCGAAGGTCTGAAAGACATTCTTTCGCCAGAAGGTATGGCGGTTGGGTTTTAGATAATGAGTGGCTCGCCATGGAACACAGGGTGAGCCACTTATCCCACCAGCTCGGCAAAGTGGATTCCAGCCGCATTAATGATTTTTTTAGTGGTGCTGATTGTGGGATTACCGCGCTCGGAAAGCGTTCTGTAGAGTGTTTCACGATTGAGTTTTGTTTCGGCTGCAATCTTGCTAAACCCACCGCGGGCCTCAACAAGACGGCGCAATGCCAGCAAGAAGAGTACCTCACCGTTTTCTTCATCCAGACCCGCGAATGCCTCTTTCATGTATTCGACGGCGAAAGCGTGATCTTCCTGAAGCATTTCGATGACTGTTTTATCGAACTCGTTAAATTGCATTTTTTGACTCCTGATATTCTTGCCACCACGCAACGGTCTGGTCGATATCCGCCTGCTGCTTGCGTTTATCACCACCTGACAAGAGCAAGTAAGTGTCTTTGCCTTCATGCGCGTAATAGATTCTGTATCCTGGCCCTTCGTCTATACGCATTTCCCAGACGCCATTCCTGCATGGCTTATGATCGCCAGGATTGTTAAGCGCTAACTGGTCAATACGCCGGACGATCTTTGTTTTAGCCCGTACGTCCTTTAATACTTTTAACCACTCAATAAAGGGTGCCCTACCGTTTCGCAGCTTGAAGAACTTAATAATATTCATCCCTGAAACCTCTCAATTGTAGCTTTTATACTACACTGGTCAATGATTTTTTTGAGCGATATGACTGCTTGCCGTAGCAATCTATTCCAGGTTGAGAAAAATCGAGAGTAAAGTCAGAACGGATGTTTATGCTTTGCGGCATATCTTCCAGGACATAAAAATAAATCGAATAAATCCTGCATCTCAGGTGTTCACTGCATACCGAACACAGTGAGGGCATTATCATGAAGCGTTTTACTTCCCATCTGTTACCCGTCGTTGCAACCAGTTTTCTGCTGTTATCCGGCTACGCTCAGGCTATGGGTGGCAGCAACGACGAACCCGTTCCTCCAACCTGCCCTAAAGGGCAAATTTACGATGCTAAAACCAAAACCTGCATGGTGGACAAAGGCGGGATGATTAGCGACGAGGCACGTACTGACTATGCTTATGCGCTGGCAAAAGATGGCCGCTATCAGGAAGCGCTGGATATGCTAAATACCCTTAAAGATCCCAACACGGCCGAAGCCTTGAACTATCGTGGATACGCCACGCGCAAGCTGGGCCATACTGATGAAGGGATCAGCTATTATTTAAAATCTGTCGCGCTCGATCCTAAATATCCGAAAGTCCGCGAATACCTGGGCGAAGCGTACATGATCAAAAACCGTCCTGATCTTGCCCGCGAACAGCTTGCCGCCATTAAAACCTTGTGCGGTACAAGCTGCGAAGAATATCGCGACCTGTCAGCCGCTATCGACGGCCATCCTGAATCCTGATCTGAATGCCCCTGGAGGCGAAAATCAGCAGCGAAGCGATACGCCAGCAAATCGCGCAATATCTCCCCCGCCTGTGGCGTTATGGTCTTGTGCTAAGCCACAGGCGGGATGTTGCTGACGATTTAGTTCAGGCCACCTGCGTGCGAGCGCTTGAGCGTTCTGCACAATTTATTGCGGGCAGCAGAATGGACCGCTGGTTGTTTTCTATTCTGCATTCCATCTGGCTTAACGAAGTTCGTTCGCAGCTGATTCGCCGCGGCCAGGGTTTTGTAGATGTTAATGAACTCACGGGCGCGGGAAATAGCGAGGACCCCATCTGGTCTAACGATGTGATGAAACGTGTGAACCGTTTACCTGAAGCGCAGCGCGATACCGTGTTTTTAGTGTATGTGGAAGAGTTGTCGTACCGGGAAGCGGCGGTTGTGCTGAATGTTCCACTGGGCACAGTAATGAGCCGATTAGCCACTGCCCGCCTGACGCTGGCTCAGGATCCGGCCATTCAACCTGATACGCCGCAGATGAAAGGAGATAAATCATGAGCTTTTCTGGAAACACGGATGAACTGCTGGTGGCCTATCTGGATAATGAACTCAGCGTGTCTGAACGTGCCGAGCTGGAAGAACGACTCGGCCACGATGACTATCTGGCAAAACGTCTGGCCTTTTTCGAGCGCACCAACCTACCGTTTAAAGCGGCATTTGAACCGCTGCTGCAAGCCGCGCCCATGGCTCAGTTGCAAACCTACCTAAAACCACCTGCAACCTCTGCTGTATCACGACGCAGCTTGATTGCCGCAGCAGTGAGTTTTCTGGCGCTAGGTGTGATTGGCGATCGTACTTTCCTGCACTTATCTCAGCCAGAAGAAAACTGGCGCGAATTAGTGGCCCAATATATGGCGCTTTATACGACGGAAACTCTTGCCGAAACCCCCACTCATCAGGCATTAGAAGCGCAGTTGCAAAGCACGGGGGCAGGGTTGAGTGTGACACTTGCCGCAACAAACCTTACCTTGCCAAATGCCACGCTAAAAAATGCTCGAGTACTGGCTTATGACGAACAACGTATCGCCCAAATCACCTGGCTTGATGCCGCAAGCGGGCCACTGGCGTTATGTATTACGCGTAATACAGGCACACCGATGACGCCTAAAAGCGAGCAACGGTTAGGCATGAACATTGTCTATTGGGCAACACCGAGTCACATGTTTATGGTGATTGGGCATGGTTCAAAGACGCAGATGAACGTGATCGCTGAACAATTGCAGCAAAACCTGACAGGATGAGTTAGCGCGTCCAGTCCTCACGACGTAAACGCCCCACCATTGCAAAAGCTTGATCGCTTGTTACTATCGTTGCGTTTCGGCTAAGCGCATGGGCTGCAATTAACTGGTCAAGGTGGCCCATGACGTTGCCTTTCTTTTCCATCGCCGCTCGCAGCTGGCCATAGCTTTTTGCCGCTTCGCTATCCCACGCGTACACCGTTACCGTATCCAGGAAACCTTGTACTGCCGCGGTTAACGTTTTGCTCTGGCGTTTTGCAACGCCATACAACAGTTCGGCTTCTGTAATACTTGAAATACACACTTCCAAAGGCCGCGTTTGCGCAATCTTTTCCATCACTTTAGGATGTTGACGGAAAAGATAGCTCACCGTGTTGGTATCGAGCATGTACATAATCAGTCCATCCCTGCGAAGGGATCTCTTTGCACAATCCCCTGGTTACGCTCTTGTTCATCAAGGAATGTGTCCGGTACTTTTGCTTTCTTCACTAAAGCAAAAACGTTGTCCCATCCCTCTGGTTTAGCTGGGTTTTTCGATAAAATCACATTGCCCTCCTTGTCTTTTCGGATATAGACCCTGTCCGTATCAAACTCAAACTCAACCGGTAACCTCACCGCCTGGTTTCTGCCGTTTTTAAAAAGCTTTGCGATGCGTTCCATAATAACCCCTGGAATCAAATGGCCTATGCCACAGCATATGCCAAAGAAGCACGCTCGCCAAGCTCACTTTTTAAACGCTTAATCACTACGCAGCCAAATCTACCCTGGATTGCTGGACGAAGAATGCCTTTTCTTCATCCATATTATTGTTTTGCGAGATGCTTTCAGGATTGTGAAAAATGAAGCGGATACCCCGACATTTATCCGCCTTCACACCTTACTGAACCAGAGCGGTCAGCTTGCCAAATACCCCAGCACCATCGGCATCACGGCGGATTTGCACCACATCTTCTAGCTTGTCAATTTGACTGATCATTTGCTCAAGACGCTGGTCGTCGAGCACTTGCAGCCAGATTCGGCTCTGGTCACCCTGCGGAAGCGGCAAACAGAGTATGCCTTCGACGTTAAAGGCTCTGCGGGCAAACAGACCGCAAATGTGAGACATAACGCCCGGATGGTTGCGTACCGTAAGTTCAAGAATAACGGTTAGTTGTTGCATGGATTATTCTCCAATCATCTCAATGTTGGCAGCGCCTGGCGGCACCATCGGGAATACTTTTTCGCTGGCATCAATGCGAACATGAATCAGGCACGGGCCAGGACGTGAAATAGCTTCTTGCAGGGCAAGCTGTGGATTTTCTGCGGCATTTAAATCGCAGGTCGCCAGGCCAAAACCTTCAGCAATTTTCAGGAAGTTAGTCTGCCCTGAGTAGGTCGCGGCAAAAACATTTTGTTGATAGAAAAGGGTTTGTTGTTGATGCACCAGCCCCAGCGCCTGGTTGTTCAGCAAGATGATTTTCACATCCAGATTATGTTCTGCCGCAGTCGCCATCTCCTGAATGTTCATCATAATGCTGCCATCGCCAGAGAAGCACAGCACTTTGCGCGCAGGCTCAGCTAATGCGGCACCCACTGCTGCGGGCAAGCCAAAGCCCATGGTTCCCAACCCACCAGATGTCAGCCACTGGCGTGGACGGTTCAGCGGATACGCTTGCGCCACCCACATTTGGTGCTGGCCGACATCGGTGGTGATAATCGCGTTGTCATCCACACATGCCGCAGCAGCGCTAATCAAGCCATATGGCGTTAACGGGTTATCGGCACCTGGCATATTGAACGGGAATTCTTGCTGCAAACCGGCAACTTGCTGCAACCACTGTTGGCGCGATTGAGCATCAATTTTTGGCAGTAATTGTTCAAGCACTTCGCCCACATCTCCACGAATCGCGATGTGAGCCTGTTTGATTTTACCCAGTTCTGCACGGTCAATATCAACGTGAATGATTTTCGCATTCGGGCAAAATTCTTCCGTTTTACCAATTGCCCGGTCATCGAAACGTGCACCCAACACAATCAGTAAATCCGCTTCCTGCAAAATATAGTTGGTGCTGCGTGCGCCGTGCATCCCCAGCATCCCCAGCGATAACGGGTGCTTTGCAGGAATAGTACCGAGCGCCATTAATGTCATGGTGGTTGGCAAATTGGCTTTTTCAGCCAGAACTCGCGCGTTAGCGTGAGCATTGATAACCCCACCACCGAGGTACAGCACCGGACGCTGCGCCTGGTTAATCATTGTGGCAGCATCGGCAATGTGTTGGGGTTCAAACTGTGGTGCGGGAGTGTGTGCAGAAACGGGTGGCAACTCGCTGATGTCAATCTCTGCGGTCTGTACATCTTTCGGAATATCAATCCATACCGGACCAGGACGGCCAGATTCAGCAATGCGGAACGCGTCGCAAATGACCTGCGGCAGTTCTGCAATATCGCGAACCAGATAGTTGTGTTTAGTGATGGGGATAGAAATGCCGTAAGTGTCGACTTCCTGGAACGCATCGGTACCAATCATTGATTTCGGCACCTGGCCGGTGATACACACCAGCGGAATAGAATCGAGACGCGCATCGGCAATAGCAGTAACCAAATTTGTCGCACCTGGGCCACTACAGGCGATACACACGGCAGCTTTGCCTTGAGTACGCGCCATGCCCTGTGCCATAAAGCCTGCGCCTTGTTCGTGGCGCGCCAGGATATGGCGGATTTTTTTACTTTGGCTAAGTGCGTTATAGAGCGGCAGTACGGTACCACCGGGAATTCCGCTAATGGTATTGATGCCATGGTGCTCAAGCAGTTGCACGATTAACTGTGCGCCCGTAATACGCTTTGCTTGCGGTGGGTTTTCCGAAATTGCCATGCTCCAGTCCTTCTTCTCGTGCCGTTTCGCTTTTGGCCGGGGGACTAAAACAAGAAACCCCGCCCGGTTTGCGCCGGCGGGGTTTTGGAATCGATGCGTTGATTCAGACCCTACGGCGCATTGCCGACGACCACCACCACACGCACGACGACCACCGCGGCTGGTAGCGCGGTAA
>DASXXQ010000024.1:0-20598 GCA_036502985.1 Buttiauxella sp. | reverse complement strand
CGATGTTTGGTTTGCGTTCCCCGAGTTAAAACCGTTTGAATCAACGCTGATTGGTCAAAAAGTCGAACGTGTTGAAACGCGCGGCAAAGCATTGCTGACGCACTTCTCCAACGGAAAAACGCTGTACAGCCATAACCAGCTGTATGGAGTCTGGCGAGTGGTTGATAGCGGTGAAATCCCACAAACGACGCGTGTGCTGCGTGTAAAGCTGCAAACGGCCGATAAGACTATTATGCTCTACAGCGCATCAGACATCGAGATACTCGACGCAGATAAACTGGCAGAACATCCCTTTTTAAAACGAGTGGGACCAGATGTGCTGGACATGACATTGACGGCTCAACAGGTAAAAGCGCGTTTATTGTCTGCCCGATTTCGTAAGCGGCAGTTAAGCGGTTTATTGCTGGATCAGGCATTTCTTGCGGGTCTGGGAAACTATCTGCGCGTTGAGATTCTTTGGGCGGTTGAATTATTGGGGCACCACAAAGCACAGGATTTAACCGCCATTCAGCTCGATAAACTGTCCAACGCGCTGCTGGATATACCGCGTTTGTCGTACAACACGCGTGGGAATGTGGATGAAAACAAACATCACGGCGCGATTTTTAGTTTTAAGGTGTTTCACCGCGCAGGCGAAAAATGTGAGCGCTGCGGCGGCACGATTGAAAAAGCGATGCTCACATCACGGCCTTTTTACTGGTGTCCGGGGTGCCAGTGTTAGCTCATCCTGCCGGTAGCTTTTACATTCCAGGACGGTGAGCATCAGGGATTTTTCGAGCAAATGAATAAAAACGGATAACAGACTCTTTTGAGTCCGCTGACTGTGCATTCATCTCTCACCGGAGATCGGGTATATTGCAACCCAGATCACAAAAATCCCTTACAGGAATACGTCGCACTATGAGTTATCGTTTCACCCTGGCTGCTGTGGCAGCCGTTTTAGCCCTGACAGGATGCGCTAAATCGAATACTGCCGACCAGGCGCCGGCTTTCGATTTTGGTTCCTCGCGGGTGACCGTGACGCATATCCCGACGAAAACCGACGATGGCACCAGAATTAATGTGACCATTGATAACCAGGATGCCGGTACGCTGGGGACGGGTGAAAGTATTGAGTTACAACTGCCAGAGGGGAAACATAAAGTTGGCGGTTATGCCCGTACACTGATTGGCCGCGTGACCATATCGCCTGTCGAAGTATCGACATCGCGCGATGTGATCAGCCATGTGACTTATTCTGTGGCGAACAGCAAACCGGCGTTTCTCGTTCGTGCGTCAACCCCGGTGCCAAAACCGAAGGCAGAATCGATTCCGGCAGAACCGGTTCCGGTGATGCCGAAGCAAATTGAAGACCCCGCTGCGGCCGAACAGACGCAAACTGCCACACCTGCGGCACCGGTCGCGAATCAGGAATCGCAAACTGCCATACCTGCGGCACCGGTAGCGACACAGCAAACGCAGGCAGCAACACCCGCCGCGCCAGTAGCGACACAGGAAGTGCAGACGCCGAAAGACACCGAGCTTGTGCCAACAACTCAGCCGCAGACGGAAACGTCGGTCCCACAGGGCGTGGGCATCACTAATCTGACGGACACCCCACAGGCATAACGCTTGTGAATTTCCGATTAAGGCTCAGGCGACAAAGTCCCTGAGCTTTTTTTACATCGCAACAAACGTTATCTCCCACCCTGAAAAGAAAAAACCCCACGTAAACGCGGGGTTTTGTCGGCAGCTTTAACTCCTTTCCGAAGAAAAGGGCTTAAAGATTATTTCTTCTTCAAATCGGATTTGAAATCACGCTGCTCGTAGCCAGTGTACAACTGACGTGGACGTGCAATTTTGATGCCGTCGTCGTGCATTTCGTTCCAGTGTGCAATCCAGCCAACGGTACGCGCCATCGCGAAGATAACGGTAAACATGGAAGATGGAATGCCCATCGCTTTCAGAATGATACCGGAGTAGAAGTCCACGTTCGGGTAGAGTTTCTTCTCGATGAAGTACGGGTCATTGAGCGCAATGTGCTCAAGTTCCATGGCCACTTCCAGCAAGCTGTTATCTTTCAGATTCAGCTCTTTCAGTACTTCATGGCAGGTTTCACGCATTACTGTGGCACGTGGATCGTAGTTTTTGTATACGCGGTGACCAAAGCCCATCAGGCGGAAAGAGTCATTCTTGTCTTTCGCACGGCGGATGAATTCCGGAATGTGTTCCACGCTGCTGATTTCTTCCAGCATCTTCAGTGCAGCTTCGTTAGCACCACCGTGCGCAGGCCCCCAAAGGGATGCAATACCGGCTGCGATACATGCGAATGGGTTAGCACCAGAAGAACCTGCGGTACGTACAGTGGAGGTTGACGCGTTTTGCTCGTGGTCTGCGTGCAGGATCAAAATACGGTCCATTGCGCGTTCCAGAATAGGGTTAACTTCGTATTTCTCACACGGCGTGGAGAACATCATATTCAGGAAGTTACCGGAGTAGGACAGGTCGTTGCGCGGATAAACAAAAGGCTGACCAATGGAATACTTGTAACACATCGCCGCCATGGTAGGCATTTTGGACAGCAGGCGGAATGCTGCAATTTCACGATGGCGTGGGTTATTCACGTCCATGGAGTCATGATAAAACGCCGCCAGCGCACCGGTTACGCCGCACATTACTGCCATCGGGTGGGAGTCACGACGGAAGCCGTGGAACAAACGGGTAATTTGTTCGTGGATCATGGTGTGACGGGTGACGGTAGTTTTGAATTCTTCGTATTGTTCCTGAGTCGGTTTTTCGCCGTTCAGCAGGATGTAGCAGACTTCGAGATAATTGGAGTGGGTCGCCAGTTGATCAATCGGGAAACCACGGTGCAACAAGATGCCTTCATCACCGTCGATAAAGGTGATTTTTGATTCACATGATGCCGTTGAGGTGAAACCCGGATCAAAAGTAAACACCCCTTTAGAACCAAGACTACGGATATCAATTACATCCTGGCCGAGTGTGCCTTTTAGCACATCAAGTTCCAGAGCATCATCACCGTTATAGGTGAGGGTTGCTTTCTTATCAGACATTTACGGTCTCCTTAGCGCCTTATTCATAAGACTGCGGGATACCTGATTTGCATAAAAACCAACCGTGACCGCTACCAGTTTTTTATTTGGCTCGCTGCTCTGTTTTGATTATGCGAAAGCCGGGGTACAGAGCGATGGGCGCTTGCAGGTAACTTATGCCACGCAGGCGGAAAAACAACAAATCAGGGTGTTAGCAGTCCATATCATTCAAACCTGTGTACCACTAATAACTGTCCTTATTACTCGGGTCAATACCATCACACTGTTACATAACTTATTCTCAGGTGAAAGGCTGACCCTATAACTTTTGCGAATTATACGGCTTTTCTGGCTCCGTTTGTAACAAGAATGTTTAACTTTTGTCAAATCAGATGATTAAAAATTAAAATAATGTTGTTATCGTGATCCTGCTCACTGTTCCGAGCAAAACCCTTCAAACTATATGTAGGTTAATTGTAATGAATTTGTGAAGCGCCTATACTGCCGCCAGGTCTCCGGAATACCCTGCCACCGGGAGCCACCCAGCGTTGTAGCCAGCTTTTTGGCATCTGGATGTAGCTGTTTTTGCATGACGCACAGTTATAGAAAGTTCACGCTGTCTGACCCCGCCTGCAGACCCGGAGGAAGGAAACTATAAGAACAGCATGTGGGCGCTATTCATGATAAAAAATGCGAAAAAACAAAGACCTGTAAACCTCGATTTAACGACAATGAGGTTCCCCGTCACTGCAATCGCTTCCATCCTCCATCGTGTATCCGGCGTGATCACCTTTGTGGCTGTTGGCATCCTACTTTGGTTGTTGGGTCAATCTCTCTCATCCCCGGAAGGCTTCCTCGTTGCTTCATCAATAATGAGTGGCTTCTTTGTTAAATTCATTATGTGGGGCATCCTCACCGCTCTGGCCTATCACGTCGTTGTGGGTATTCGCCACATCATGATGGACACCGGCTTGTTGGAAGAAACCCTGATAGCGGGCAAACGATCCGCGATGATTTCATTTGGTATTACCGTCGTGCTTTCAATTCTTGCAGGAGTCCTCGTATGGTAAGCAATGCCTCCGCATTAGGGCGCAATGGCGTGCATGACTATTTGCTAGTTCGTGCTTCCGCCATCGTAATCACCCTGTACATCATCTATATGATTGGGTTCTTCGCCACTTCCGGCGTTTTAACCTATGAAGTCTGGAGTGGCTTCTTTGCCTCCTCCTTCACCAAAGTATTCACCCTGCTGACATTGTTCTCGATTTTGATCCATGCCTGGATTGGCATGTGGCAGGTGTTGACCGACTACGTTAAACCAGTGGCGATTCGCCTTGGTCTGCAACTGCTGATCGTTGTTGCATTGCTGGTTTACGTCATTTATGGATTCGTCGTGGTGTGGGGTGTGTAATGAGTTTACCAGTCAGAGAGTTTGATGCTGTTGTCATCGGTGCTGGTGGTGCAGGTATGCGCGCCGCACTGCAAATTTCACAAGGTGGCCAGACTTGCGCCTTGCTGTCTAAAGTTTTCCCAACCCGTTCCCATACTGTGTCTGCGCAGGGTGGTATTACCGTTGCATTAGGTAATACCCACGAAGACAACTGGGAATGGCATATGTATGACACGGTAAAAGGTTCCGACTATATCGGTGACCAGGACGCCATAGAATATATGTGTAAAACCGGCCCGGAAGCGATTCTGGAACTGGAGCACATGGGTCTGCCGTTCTCCCGTCTTGATGACGGTACTATTTACCAGCGTCCGTTTGGCGGCCAGTCGAAGAACTTCGGTGGCGAGCAAGCGGCACGTACTGCGGCAGCGGCTGACCGTACCGGTCACGCCCTGTTGCACACCCTTTACCAACAAAACCTGAAAAACAAAACCACTATATTCTCCGAGTGGTACGCGCTGGATCTGGTAAAAAACGAAGATGGTGCAGTTGTAGGTTGTACTGCGTTGTGCATCGAAACCGGTGAAGTGGTGTACTTCAAAGCGAAAGCGACGGTGTTGGCAACGGGCGGTGCAGGCCGTATTTATCAGTCCACCACAAACGCCCACATTAATACCGGCGACGGTGTTGGCATGGCGCTGCGTGCCGGTGTTCCGGTGCAGGACATGGAAATGTGGCAATTCCACCCAACCGGTATCGCGGGTGCGGGTGTACTGGTGACAGAAGGCTGTCGTGGTGAAGGCGGTTACCTGCTCAACAAACATGGCGAGCGTTTTATGGAACGCTATGCGCCAAACGCGAAAGACCTGGCGGGCCGTGATGTGGTTGCTCGCTCCATCATGATTGAAATCCGTGAAGGTCGTGGTTGCGATGGCCCATGGGGTCCGCATGCCAAGCTGAAACTCGACCACCTGGGTAAAGAAGTGCTTGAATCCCGTCTGCCGGGCATCCTTGAACTGTCACGTACCTTTGCTCACGTCGACCCGATTAAAGAGCCGATTCCAGTCATCCCAACTTGCCACTACATGATGGGCGGGATCCCGACCAAAGTAACCGGTCAGGCGTTGACAGTGAACGAGCAGGGCGAAGATGTTGTGATTCCTGGTCTGTTTGCTGTGGGCGAAATTGCCTGCGTATCTGTTCACGGCGCAAACCGTCTGGGCGGCAACTCTCTGCTGGACCTGGTCGTATTTGGTCGCGCTGCGGGTCTGCATCTGCTGGAATCTATTACCGAGCAGGGCGAATTGCGTGACGCAAGCGAAGAGAATATTAATGCCGCTCTGGAACGCCTGAACCGTTGGAATGGCAACCGCAATGGTGAAGACCCAGTACTAATCCGCAAAGCGCTTCAGGAATGTATGCAGCATAACTTCTCGGTATTCCGTGAAGGTGACGCTATGGCCAAAGGCCTTGAGCAACTGAAACAAATCCGCGAACGTCTGAAAAATGCCCGTCTGGATGATACTTCTAGCGAGTTCAACACCCAGCGTGTTGAATGCCTGGAGCTTGATAACCTGATGGAAACCGCTTACGCGACTGCTGTTTCCGCTAACTTCCGCACCGAAAGCCGTGGCGCGCATAGCCGCTTCGACTATCCGGACCGTGACGATGCAAACTGGTTGTGCCACAGCCTGTATCTGCCTGAGTCGGAAAGCATGACTCGCCGTGAGGTGAACATGCAGCCGAAACTGCGTCCGGCATTCCCGCCGAAAGTGCGTACTTATTAATAGCGGAGCAAAGTGATGAAACTCGAATTCTCTATTTATCGCTACAACCCGGATGTTGACGATGCTCCGCGTATGCAGGAGTACACCCTGGAAGGGGAAGAAGGGCGCGACATGATGTTGCTTGACGCGCTGATGCAACTGAAAGAAAAAGATCCGACACTGTCGTTTCGTCGTTCCTGCCGTGAAGGGGTTTGTGGCTCCGATGGCGTGAACATGAACGGTAAAAACGGCCTGGCGTGCATCACACCCATCTCGGCGTTGGGCAACGGAAAGCAGAAGATTGTTATCCGTCCGCTGCCTGGATTACCGGTTGTGCGCGATCTGGTGGTGGACATGGGGCAATTCTATGCTCAATATGAGAAGATTAAGCCTTACCTGTTGAATAATGGGCAAAATCCGCCGGCTCGCGAGCATTTACAGTCGCCAGAGCAGCGTGAAAAACTGGATGGCCTGTACGAGTGCATTCTTTGCGCCTGTTGCTCGACCTCCTGCCCATCGTTCTGGTGGAACCCGGATAAGTTTATCGGTCCGGCAGGTTTACTGGCTGCGTACCGTTTCTTAATCGACAGCCGTGATACTGAAACCGCCAGTCGTCTTGACGGTATCAGCGATGCTTTCAGCGTATTCCGCTGTCACAGCATTATGAATTGCGTCAGTGTTTGTCCTAAGGGGCTGAACCCGACGAAAGCCATCGGTCACATTAAGTCGATGCTGCTGCAAAAGAGTGCCTAATGTTGTTCCCCCTCTTTATAAGGGAGGGGGAATTGCAGGAAACCTTTAAAAACTGCCCTGTGCCATCTCGCATAGCGACAGTTTTTAAAGGTTCCTTCACGGGCCGCCTGAAAAGGTGAATGGCTCGTAGTTGTGAACCCCGGTAATGCGTACCATACGTGTACGCAATAGTTATTCACGGCGAAATAAGCATAAAAATGCTTAAGGGATCACGATGCAGAACGGCGAAATGAAAGCCTGGCTGGATTCCTCTTACCTGGCAGGTGCAAACCAGTCCTGGATAGAGCAGCTCTATGAAGACTTCTTAACCGATCCTGACTCTGTTGATGCGCACTGGCGCTCAATGTTCCAGCAATTACCTGGAACCGGGGCCAAACCGGATCAATTCCATTCTAAAACACGTGATTATTTCCGTCGTCTGGCGAAGGATGCCTCACGTTATTCCACCGCAATTACCGACCCAGACACCGATGTTAAGCAAGTCAAAGTGTTGCAGCTCATCAACGCATGGCGTTTCCGTGGCCATCAGGTAGCAAACCTTGACCCACTTGGCTTGTGGAAACAGGACGCGGTTCCCGACCTTGACCCGGCATTCCATAATCTGACTGATGCTGATCTTCAGGAAACTTTCAATGTGGGTTCTTTTGCCGGTGGCAAAGAAACCATGAAGCTTGCTGACCTGATTGATGCACTGAAGCAGACGTACGGCGGTTCGATCGGTGCGGAATATATGCACATTACCAACACCGAAGAAAAACGCTGGATTCAGCAGCGTATTGAATCGGTGGTGGGGCATTCGACGTTCACTCACGCTGAGAAAAAGCGCTTCCTGCAAGAGTTGACTGCAGCAGAAGGCCTTGAGCGTTACCTGGGCGCGAAATTCCCGGGCGCGAAACGCTTCTCGCTGGAAGGCGGCGATGCACTGGTGCCAATGCTCAAAGAAATGATCCGCCATGCGGGCAAGAGCGGCACACGTGAAGTGGTTCTGGGCATGGCGCACCGTGGCCGTCTGAACGTGCTGATCAACGTCCTGGGTAAAAAACCGCAGGAGTTGTTCGACGAATTCGCAGGCAAACATAAAGAACACCTCGGCACGGGCGATGTGAAGTACCACATGGGCTTCTCATCTGATGTTGAAACCGAAGGCGGCCTGGTTCACCTGGCGCTGGCGTTTAACCCGTCGCACCTCGAAATTGTAAGCCCGGTGGTTATCGGTTCTGTACGTGCTCGTTTGGATCGTCTTGATAAACCAGGCAGCAACCAGGTTCTGCCAATTACCATTCACGGTGATGCAGCGGTTGCAGGGCAGGGTGTGGTTCAGGAAACCCTGAACATGTCTAAAGCGCGTGGTTATGAAGTGGGCGGTACGGTTCGTATCGTTATCAATAACCAGATTGGTTTCACCACCTCCAACCCGCTCGATGCGCGTTCCACTCCATACTGTACCGACATCGGTAAGATGGTGATGGCACCGATTTTCCACGTGAATGCAGATGACCCGGAAGCGGTAGCGTTTGTTACCCGTCTGGCACTGGATTTCCGGAACACCTTTAAGCGCGACGTGTTTATCGACCTGGTTTGCTACCGTCGCCATGGTCATAACGAAGCTGATGAGCCAAGTGCAACTCAGCCAGTGATGTATCAGAAAATCAAAAAACACCCGACGCCACGCAAAATTTATGCTGACCGTCTGGAGCAGGAAAAACTGGCAACGCTGGAAGATGCCACCGAAATGGTGAACCTCTACCGCGATGCGTTGGATGCTGGCGAATGCGTGGTGGAAGAATACCGCCCAATGAACATGCATTCCTTTACCTGGTCGCCGTACCTCAACCATGAGTGGGATGAAAGCTACCCGAACAAGGTAGAGATGAAGCGTTTGCAAGAACTGGCTAAACGCATCAGCAGCGCACCAGAAACCGTCGAAATGCAGTCTCGCGTAGCGAAAATCTACAGTGACCGTATGGAAATGGCGAACGGCGCGAAGAAATTCGACTGGGGTGCAGCAGAAAACCTGGCGTACGCCACGCTGGTTGATGAAGGCGTTTCAGTGCGTTTATCAGGTGAAGATGTGGGCCGTGGTACGTTCTTCCACCGTCATGCAGTGATTCACAACCAGACCAACGGTTCGACTTACACGCCTCTGCAACACGTGCACAACAGCCAGGGCGAGTTCAAAGTTTGGGACTCCGTACTGTCTGAAGAAGCTGTTCTGGCATTCGAATACGGTTATGCCACTGCTGAACCGCGTACGCTGACTATCTGGGAAGCTCAGTTTGGCGATTTCGCTAACGGCGCTCAGGTTGTTATCGACCAGTTCATCAGTTCTGGCGAGCAGAAATGGGGCCGTATGTGTGGCCTGGTTATGCTGCTGCCGCATGGTTACGAAGGTCAGGGCCCAGAGCACTCCTCTGCACGTCTTGAGCGTTATCTCCAGTTGTGTGCTGAGCAGAACATGCAGGTTTGTGTGCCTTCTACTCCAGCGCAGGTTTACCACATGCTGCGTCGTCAGGCGCTGCGCGGTATGCGCCGTCCGCTGGTTGTCATGTCACCGAAGTCCCTGCTGCGTCACCCACTGGCGGTGTCCACCATGGATGAATTGGCTAACGGCACCTTCTTGCCTGCAATTGGCGAAGTTGACGAGCTGGACCCAGCGGGTGTGAAACGCGTCGTCATGTGTTCTGGTAAGGTTTATTACGATTTGCTGGAACAGCGTCGCAAGAACGACCAAAAAGATGTGGCGATTGTGCGCATCGAACAATTGTATCCGTTCCCGCATCAGGCGATGCAGGAAGCATTAAAACCATTTGCTCACGTACATGATTTTGTGTGGTGCCAGGAAGAGCCGCTTAACCAGGGCGCATGGTATTGCAGCCAGCATCATTTCCGTGAAGTAGTTCCATTTGGATCAGCTCTGCGTTATGCAGGTCGTCCAGCCTCCGCATCACCTGCGGTAGGGTACTTGTCCGTTCACCAGAAACAGCAGCAAGATCTGGTTAATGACGCGCTGAACGTCGATTAATTAAAGGATAAAAAATGAGTAGCGTAGATATTCTAGTTCCTGACCTGCCTGAGTCCGTTGCCGATGCGACTGTAGCAACCTGGCATAAAAAACCGGGTGACACCGTGACCCGTGACGAAGTGCTGGTGGAAATCGAAACTGACAAAGTGGTACTGGAAGTACCGGCGTCGGCGGATGGTATTCTTGATGCTGTACTGGAAGATGAAGGGACGACAGTAACGTCTCGTCAAATTCTGGGCCGCCTACGTGAAGGCAACAGCGCTGGTAAAGAGACATCAGCGAAAGCAGAAAGCAAAGAGTCTACTCCGGCACAACGCCAGCAGGCTTCTTTGGAAGAACAGAACAATGACGCACTCAGCCCGGCTATTCGCCGCCTGATTGCAGAACATTCTCTGGATGCTAATGCCATTAAAGGCAGCGGTGTCGGTGGCCGTATCACCCGTGAAGATGTTGATAAGCATCTGACTCAGGCTAAAGCCGCTCAACCTGCTAAAGCGAAAGCTGCAGAAGAAACTAAAGCCCCCGTTGCGCCACTTGCTGGCCGTAGCGAAAAACGCGTTCCGATGACTCGTCTGCGCAAACGCGTTGCTGAGCGTCTGCTGGAAGCGAAAAACTCAACCGCGATGCTCACTACGTTTAACGAAGTGAACATGAAGCCAATCATGGAACTGCGTAAGCAGTACGGTGAATCTTTCGAAAAACGCCACGGTGTACGTCTGGGCTTCATGTCCTTCTATATCAAAGCGGTTGTTGAAGCGCTGAAACGTTATCCGGAAGTGAATGCTTCTATTGATGGCGAAGACGTGGTTTACCACAACTATTTCGACGTTAGCATCGCGGTTTCCACTCCGCGTGGCCTGGTAACACCAGTGCTGCGTGATGTTGATACCCTCGGTATGGCTGACATCGAAAAACGCATCAAAGAACTGGCTGTGAAAGGTCGTGACGGCAAACTGACCGTTGAAGACTTGACTGGCGGTAACTTCACTATCACCAACGGTGGTGTGTTCGGTTCCCTGATGTCTACCCCGATTATCAACCCGCCACAGAGCGCGATCCTCGGTATGCACGCCATTAAAGACAGGCCAATGGCGGTTGACGGTAAAGTTGAGATCTTGCCAATGATGTATCTGGCACTGTCTTACGATCACCGTCTGATCGATGGCCGCGAATCAGTGGGTTATCTGGTAGCAATCAAAGAATTGCTCGAAGATCCAACGCGTCTTCTGCTGGACGTGTAGCAGTAATCTCTACCTTACGGTCGCCATCATCGCTGATGGCGGCAAAATAAGTACCCTGAGCGTCAATGCTCCTTAGTCTTAATGGATAGAACTCATGAACTTACACGAGTATCAGGCGAAACAGTTGTTTGCTCGATATGGCCTACCGGCACCTGTCGGTTACGCCTGCAACACCCCGCGTGAAGCGGAAGAAGCAGCATCCAAAATTGGTGCAGGTCCGTGGGTAGTAAAATGTCAGGTTCATGCCGGTGGTCGCGGTAAAGCGGGCGGCGTGAAAGTGGTGCACAGCAAAGAAGACATCCGTGCTTTTGCAGAACACTGGCTGGGCAAACGCCTGGTAACGTACCAAACAGATGCGAATGGCCAGCCGGTTCACCAGATTCTGGTAGAAGCTGCGACTGACATCGACAAAGAACTGTATCTTGGCGCGGTGGTTGATCGTAGCTCCCGTCGCGTAGTGTTTATGGCGTCCACCGAAGGTGGCGTAGAAATTGAAAAAGTGGCGGAAGAAACCCCGCATCTGATCCACAAAGTGGCGCTTGATCCGCTGGCTGGCCCAATGCCTTACCAGGGCCGCGAACTGGCGTTCAAACTGGGTCTGGAAGGTAAACAAGTTCAGCAATTCACCAAAATCTTTATGGGTCTGGCGAACATCTTCCTCGATCGTGACCTGGCGCTTATCGAAATTAACCCGCTGGTAATCACTAAGCAGGGTGACCTGGTATGCCTCGATGGCAAACTGGGTGCCGATGGCAACGCATTATTCCGCCAGCCAGAGCTGCGCGAAATGCGTGACCCAAGCCAGGAAGATGCGCGTGAATCTCAGGCTGCACAATGGGAACTGAACTACGTTGCTCTTGATGGCAATATCGGTTGCATGGTTAACGGTGCGGGCCTGGCAATGGGCACCATGGACATCGTTAAACTGCACGGCGGCGAACCAGCAAACTTCCTGGACGTTGGCGGCGGCGCAACCAAAGAACGCGTAACCGAAGCATTCAAAATCATTCTGTCTGACGACAAAGTGAAAGCCGTTCTGGTTAACATCTTCGGCGGTATTGTGCGCTGCGATTTGATCGCAGACGGCATCATCGGTGCAGTTGCAGAAGTAGGTGTTAACGTTCCGGTTGTTGTACGTCTGGAAGGTAACAACGCGGAACTGGGTGCGAAGAAACTGGCAGATAGTGGCCTGAATATTATTGCAGCGAAAAGTCTGACGGATGCAGCACAGCAGGTTGTTGCTGCCGTGGAGGGGAAATAATGTCCATTTTGATCGATAAAAACACCAAGGTGATTTGCCAGGGTTTCACCGGCAGCCAGGGGACTTTCCACTCCGAGCAGGCGATTGCATACGGTACGCAAATGGTTGGCGGTGTTACGCCAGGTAAAGGTGGCACCGAGCATTTGGGTCTGCCTGTATTTAACACCGTGCGTGAAGCGGTAGAAGCGACTGGCGCAACCGCGTCTGTTATCTACGTTCCGGCACCGTTCTGCAAAGATTCTATTCTGGAAGCAATTGATGCAGGCATTAAGCTGATTATCACAATCACCGAAGGCATCCCAACGCTGGATATGCTGACTGTGAAAGTGAAACTGGATGAAGCTGGCGTGCGCATGATTGGGCCAAACTGCCCAGGCGTTATCACCCCAGGCGAGTGCAAAATCGGCATCATGCCAGGTCATATTCACCTGCCGGGTAAAGTGGGTATCGTTTCCCGCTCTGGCACGCTGACATATGAAGCGGTTAAACAGACTACAGATATCGGTTTGGGCCAGTCGACTTGCGTAGGCATCGGCGGTGACCCGATCCCGGGTTCTAACTTCATTGATATTCTGAAGATGTTCCAGGAAGATCCGAAAACTGAAGCGATCGTTATGATCGGTGAGATCGGTGGTAGTGCAGAAGAAGAAGCAGCCGCTTACATCAAAGAGCATGTGACCAAGCCAGTAGTAGGTTATATCGCGGGTGTGACTGCGCCGAAAGGTAAACGTATGGGCCACGCAGGCGCCATCATTGCTGGTGGTAAAGGTACTGCGGACGAGAAATTCGCAGCGCTGGAAGCCGCAGGCGTGAAGACCGTTCGCAGCCTGGCTGACATCGGTGAAGCCCTGAAAGCTATTTTGCCTCAGTAAGTAGAACTAATAATAAATGTTCGACATGGTTGGCCGCTCAATGAGCGGCCTTTTTTTATCCCGGGAACCCAGTTGATGGATGTCGCTAAATTGACAGCTGGTGAAAGGGCAGGGGTATTTAGCGTGCTTATGATGCCTTCAGTAGAATGTTCACCCAATGGCCTTAAAAAGCCGTAGATCGTGATGTGCGAGGCATCAGCGTTAGGTAGCATGTAGTGCCTTGCGCTGTAGCGCTCAAGTTAGTTTTGTCTCTTCTTAAATCAGCGTTTATACCTGAGCTTTATGTTTTTACCCACCAGGCCAGACATTGCTAACCTTATCAAAAATAATGACTTGTTAAATTAAATGAAATCAAAAGTAATGTAATTGTTAATTACGTGCAAAAAAATAAATAGACCCATGAAATACCGTGAAGTGATTAATACAAGTAGTGACTAAAACAGTGGAATTTAATTTTTGAAGCGAGCTTCAAATAAATAGCTTTTGTTTATAATTATCATTCTTGTATTAACGAACGAGTTTTTTAAAAAACATATCATTAACAACAAATTCACCACTCGCTGTTGTAAGAAACTAAATTAACAATCAGTGAATAAGTTGCGCTAGATCAATATGTAAAACTAGCAAGTAGTGTGTGAAAGGGCGTAAATTGTTGCAGATCAAGATGGCGGTATGGTGACATTTTCGCTATAAATTGATCACTGTCGAGAAACGTAAATAACTCTAAGCAATTACCTGTTTATCGTAGGGAAATTGCAGGGTAATATATTTGCGGATTATTTTTGGTTTTTATTAACGTGTTTGTAACCTTTCATCTTTCTTCGTTACATGTAAATAAAATGACGGGGTGATGAAGTTTGGAAGCGAATGTTTTGTATTAGGGCATGCGTTGTGGTTTTCCTTACGGTTAACCACGGTCGGAGTCTTCATGCGAAGAGCAAGGAGTCAAGATGTTTGATATTGTCGAACTGTCGCGCTTACAGTTTGCCTTGACCGCGATGTACCACTTTCTGTTTGTGCCACTAACGCTTGGTATGGCGTTCTTGTTGGCCATCATGGAAACGGTATACGTTCTGTCAGGTAAGCAAATTTATAAAGATATGACCAAGTTCTGGGGCAAGTTGTTTGGTATCAACTTTGCTTTGGGTGTGGCTACTGGTTTAACCATGGAGTTCCAGTTCGGCACAAACTGGTCTTACTACTCACACTACGTGGGTGACATTTTTGGTGCCCCTCTGGCCATCGAAGGTTTGATGGCATTCTTCCTTGAATCCACCTTTGTAGGCCTGTTCTTCTTCGGTTGGGATCGCCTCGGTAAAGTTCAACACATGGCGGTAACCTGGCTGGTGGCACTTGGCTCCAACCTTTCTGCATTGTGGATTCTGGTGGCGAACGGCTGGATGCAGAACCCGATTGCTTCCGACTTCAACTTCGAAACCATGCGTATGGAGATGGTTAGCTTCTCCGAACTGGTACTTAACCCTGTTGCTCAGGTGAAATTCGTTCACACCGTGGCTTCTGGTTACGTGTGCGGCGCAATGTTCATCCTCGGTATCAGCTCCTACTACCTGCTTAAAGGCCGTGACGTTGCGTTTGCGAAGCGCTCTTTTGCAATCGCTGCAAGCTTCGGTATGGCGGCAATCCTGTCTGTAATCGTGCTGGGTGATGAATCCGGTTACGAAATGGGTGACGTACAGAAAACCAAGCTGGCAGCTATTGAAGCCGAGTGGGAAACTCAACCGGCACCGGCAGCCTTTACGCTGTTTGGTATTCCGAACCAAGAGAAACAAGAAAATAGCTATGCAATTCAGATCCCATACGCGCTTGGCATCATCGCCACTCGCTCTGTGGATAAGCAAGTTATTGGCCTGAAAGATCTGATGGTGCAACACGAAGAACGTATTCGTAACGGTATGAAGGCGTATAGCCTGCTGGAGCAATTACGTGCAGGTTCTAATGACCAGACCGTTCGTGATGACTTCAATGCCATTAAGAAAGACTTGGGCTACGGTTTGCTTTTGAAACGCTATACCCCGAACGTTTCTGACGCGACGGAAGAGCAGATTCAGCAAGCAACTAAAGACTCCATTCCACGCGTTGCTCCACTGTACTTCGCATTCCGTATCATGGTGGGTTGTGGCTTCTTGATGTTGTTTATCATCGCGGCCTCCTTCTGGACCGTGACACGTAACGCAATCGGTACCAAGACATGGCTACTGCGTGCGGCACTGTATGGTATTCCGCTGCCATGGATTGCGATTGAATCTGGTTGGTTTGTTGCTGAATACGGTCGTCAACCGTGGGCCGTTGGTGAGGTATTGCCGACAGCCGTGGCCAACTCCTCTCTGACTGTGGGTGATTTGATCTTCTCCATGGTACTGATTTGCGGCCTTTACACGCTGTTTATGGTGGCGGAGCTGTTCCTGATGTTCAAATTTGCTCGCCTTGGGCCGAGCAGTCTGAAAACAGGTCGCTATCACTTTGAGCAGTCCAATGTGGCCTCTCAGCCGGCACGCTAAGACAGGAGTCGTCAAATGATCGATTATGAAGTATTGCGTTTTATCTGGTGGCTGCTGATTGGCATTTTGCTGATTGGTTTTGCAATCACCGATGGTTTTGATATGGGCGTGGGTATGTTGTCACGCGTCATTGGCAAAACTGACGTTGAACGCCGCATTATGGTGAACTCCATCGCCCCTCACTGGGATGGTAACCAGGTGTGGCTCATCACGGCGGGTGGGGCGTTGTTTGCTGCCTGGCCGATGGTTTACGCTGCTGCGTTCTCCGGCTTTTATGTAGCCATGATTCTGGTGTTGGCTTCCTTGTTCTTCCGTCCAGTCGGTTTTGATTACCGTTCGAAGATTGAAGACATGCGCTGGCGCAACATGTGGGACTGGGGCATTTTCATCGGTAGCTTCGTGCCACCGTTGGTGATTGGCGTGGCGTTCGGCAACCTGCTGCAAGGCGTGCCTTTCCATGTCGATGAATACTTGCGCCTGTACTACACCGGTAACTTCTTCCAGTTGCTGAACCCGTTTGGTCTGTTGGCTGGTGTTGTTAGTGTCTCAATGATCCTTGCTCAGGGTGCAACATACCTGCAAATGCGTACCGTGGGTGAACTTCACCTGCGCGCCAAAGCTGCGGCGCAAATCGCAGCGTTGGTGATGATGGTGTGCTTTGCTCTGGCGGGTGTTTGGGTCATCTACGGTATTGATGGTTATGTTGTGACTTCAGAATTGAATCACCACGCAGCCTCTAACCCGCTGACGAAAGAAGTTGCGCGTCAGGCTGGTGCCTGGATGGTGAACTTCAACAATATGCCAATTCTGTGGCTCATCCCAGCTCTGGGTGTGGTTCTGCCATTGCTGACTGTGCTGATGTCTCGTCTTGAGAAAGGCGCGATGGCATTTGTGTTCTCCTCACTAACTCTGGCTTGTGTCATTTTGACTGCCGGAGTGGCGATGTTCCCGTTCGTGATGCCTTCTAGCACCATGTTGAACGCGAGCCTTACCATGTGGGATGCAACATCAAGCCAGCTGACGCTGAATGTGATGACCTATGTTGCTGCGGTATTTGTACCGATCATTCTTATCTACACCACCTGGTGTTACTGGAAAATGTTCGGTCGAATCACTAAAGAACATATCGAAAGCAACACCCACTCTCTGTACTAAGTAAGGAGCTGATTATGTGGTACTTTGCATGGATTCTGGGGACGCTTCTTGCCTGTGCGTTTGGCATAATTACTGCGCTTGCGCTAGAGCACGTTGAAGCAGCCAAAGCCGGTAAAGAAGAACATTGATGGAAGCAATTATCGCAAAGCTGTATGCGGTAATGGATAAGAGCCCTTTAAGGGCTCTTTCCTTGATCATGGCATTAATCCTGGCCGGGTGTATGTTTTGGGACCCGACCCGCTTTGCAGCAAAAACCAGTGAGCTGGCTATCTGGCATGGTTTCTTGCTGATGTGGGCTGTATGTACAGGTGTGATACATGGCGTGGGCTTTCGCCCTCGCAAGGTGCTGTGGCAGGGCGTTTTTAGCCCCTTACCCGCGCAATTAGTCCTGCTAGCAGGACTGGCTATTTTCTTCCTCTGATGCTTCTTTAGCCTTAAATTTTTTACATAATATTTATGGGCTTTAACAAGCCCATAAATATTTACCTAACGTTTAATGCTACCCATTCCCAACCCCCATCCTCTTGCGTATAGTAGCAACGTTTAATTGCATTACCGGGATGTAAAGTGAGTACAACGCTGTTTCGATGGCCGGTTCGTGTCTATTACGAAGATACAGACGCCGGTGGTGTGGTTTACCACGCCAGTTATGTTGCTTTTTATGAAAGAGCACGCACTGAGATGCTGCGCCATCACAAGTTCAATCAGCAAGATTTGTTGGCGGAGCGCGTCGCCTTTGTCGTTCGCAGGATGACAGTTGATTATCTTGCGCCTGCCCGACTTGACGATTTACTCGAAATCCAAAGTGAAATTACATCGATGCGTGGTACCTCTATGGTATTTACACAGCGAATCGTCAATGCCGATAACCAGGTACTCAACGAAGCTGAGGTCCTGATCGTTTGCGTTGATCCACACCTAATGAAGCCTCGTGCGCTTCCCAAGTCTATTGTCGCGGAGTTCAAGCAGTGACTGACATGAATATCCTTGATTTGTTCCTGAAGGCAAGCCTTCTGGTCAAATTCATCATGTTGATTTTGATTGGTTTTTCCATTGCATCATGGGCAATCATTATTCAGCGTACGCGAATCCTCAATGCCGCTACTCGTGAAGCAGAAGCATTTGAAGATAAGTTCTGGTCGGGCATTGAATTGTCCCGTCTCTATCAGGAAAGCCAGGGCCGCCGTGACAATCTTGTAGGCTCGGAACAAATATTCTATTCGGGTTTTAAAGAGTTTGCCCGACTGCATCGTGCTAACACTCATGCACCTGAAGCGGTCGTCGAAGGGGCATCTCGCGCCATGCGTATTTCCATGAGCCGTGAGCTGGAAACGCTGGAAACACATATTCCTTTCCTCGGAACAGTGGGTTCCATCAGCCCGTATATCGGTCTGTTTGGTACGGTTTGGGGGATCATGCACGCCTTTATCGCACTCGGTGCGGTGAAACAAGCGACATTGCAGATGGTTGCGCCTGGTATCGCAGAAGCACTGATTGCTACCGCAATTGGTCTGTTCGCTGCAATCCCTGCGGTTATGGCGTATAACCGCCTGAACCAACGCGTGAACAAACTGGAATTGAATTACGACAACTTCATGGAAGAGTTCACGGCTATCCTGCACCGTCAGGCTTTTACCAGCAGCGATAAGCAGTAAGGGGTAAGTCATGGCCAGACGTGGACGGGGACGTGGTCGTCGAGAATTAAAGTCAGAAATTAACATCGTGCCTTTGCTGGACGTATTGCTGGTTCTGTTGCTGATTTTTATGGCAACGGCACCCATCATTACGCAAAGCGTTGAGGTGGATTTACCGGATGCTACAGATTCGCAAACGGTAAGCAGCAACGATGAGCCACCGGTCATTATTGAAGTGTCCGGGGTAGGGCAGTACAGCGTGGTGGTTGAGAAGGACCGTATGGACCAGTTGCCATCTGAACAGGTTATTGCGGAAGCACAGCGTCGTTTACAAGCAAATCCGAAAACGGTCTTTTTGATCGGGGGCGCTAAAGATGTTCCTTATGAGGAAATTATCAAGGCACTTAACATGCTGCATAGTGCAGGTGTGAAATCCGTCGGTTTGATGACGCAGCCAATCTGATCCATCTCGCTATATTTGGGAACCGATAGTGTCAAAGGCAACCATAGAAAACGATAAGCTCAAGCGCGCGATAATCGTCTCAGTGATCCTGCATATCATTTTGATTGCAGTCCTGATTTGGAGTTCGTTTGACGAGCACATCGACGCCAGTGCTGGTGGCGGTGGGGGTTCGGCTATTGACGCGGTCATGGTCGACCCGGGTGCTGTTGTTCAGCAATACAATCGCCAGCAACAGCAGCAGGCGAGCAGTAAACGTGCGGCAGAACAACGCGAGAAACAAGCGCAACAACAGGCAGAAGAACTTCAGGAAAAACAGGCTGCTGAACAACAGCGTCTGAAGCAACTGGAGAAAGAACGCCTCGAAGCGCAGGAACAAGCGAAGCAGCAAGCCGATCAGCAGAAGCAAGCGCAAGAAGCGGCGAAAGAAGCGCAGGAGCAGCAAAAGCAAGCTGAAGCGGCTGCGGCGAAAGCCAAGGCTGACGCTAAAGCTCAAGCGGATGCTCAGGCAAAATCTCAAGCTGATGCCCAGGCTAAGGCTGCTGAAGAAGCTGCGAAGAAAGCAGCGGCTGATGCGCAGAAGAAAGCAACTGAAGAAGCGGCAAAAAAAGCGGCTGATGCCGAGAAAAAAGCCGCTGCTGCAGCGGCGGCTGCGGCGAAAAAATCTGAGCAAGAAGCCGAGAAGAAAGCCGCTGATGCCGCAGCTAAGAAAGCGGCTGATGCAGAGAAGAAAGCTGCTGCGGAAGCTGCCAAAAAAGAAGCTGCAGCAACCGCTGCTGCGGAAAAAGCGGCTTCTGAAAAAGCTGCGGCTGATAAAGCTGCTGCAAAAGGTGCCGCTGATAAGAAAGCGGCAGCGGATGCTAAGAAAAAAGCTGCAGCTGAGAAAGCTGCTGCCGATAAAGCAGCAGCCGCAGGTGTTGACGACCTGTTTGGCGATTTAAGCTCAGGTAAGAATGCACCGAAAACTGGCGCAGGGGCGAAAGGAGATAGCGCAGCTGCTGCCGGGAAAGGGAATAATAAAAACAATGGCGCTTCTGGTGCCGAAATCAGTGGTTATGCAGGACAGATAAAAGCAGCAATTGAAAGTAAGTTTTACCAGGACCCTGCCTTCACCGGCAAGACCTGTACATTGCGCATAAAACTGGCACCTGATGGTTTACTACTTGATATCAAATCAGAAGGTGGCGACCCGGCTCTGTGTCAGGCTGCCATTGCGGCAGCGCGCCTGGCGAAGATTCCGAAGCCGCCAAGTCAGGACGTTTATGAAGTTTTCAAAAACGCACCTATCGACTTTAAGCCATAGTAAAATTTCCCCTTCGAAAAAGGGGAAAACTAACCAGGCTGAGTCGCAGGGTTTTGGTAGTTTTGTGTATTTGAGTTTGTTAACATTCTGCTAAATTATCGTGGGCTGTGGGTCCAGATAAGGGAGATATGATGAAGCAGGCATTTCGAGTAGCGTTAAGTTTCTTAATGCTGTGGGCAGCAGTGCT